>JBDNHP010000457.1:0-1054 GCA_041688765.1 Flavobacteriales bacterium | reverse complement strand
TGCCGCAATGCGTGGCGATTTTCAATTAAATGCTGGTGATGTACTGCATATTCTTGTAGGACAAGCCGGATATAACCCTGGAAATTCTAATAATGATGGTGGCGGAGGCGGAGGCGGCTCATTTGTAGCTGTTGGACCTAACTATCCAGCTGCAAGCCCAATTCTTGTCGCCGGTGGCGGTGGCGGTGGCACTGCTGCTTATCAAGGAGTAAATCAACCCGGTCAAGGTGGTTTAACTACAAATGATGGTACAACTAATGGAGGTAGCTCTGGCGATTACTGCGATAGCGGAGGTGCCGGATTTACAGGTAATTCTACTTGTAGCAATAATGCAAAAAGCTTCACAAATGGCGGTAACGGCGGTGCATCTAACTACAGTGGTCATGGTGGCTTTGGTGGTGGTGGCGCAGCAATTCACCATCCTGGTGGTGGCGGTGGTGGCTATAACGGCGGCCGTGGTGGATATAATCATTCTTCTTCTACAGCGCGGGGCGGAGGCTCATACAACATTGGAACAAATCAGGTAAACGACGCCGGATTTAATATCGGTAACGGATATGTAGTGATTACTTACTCTACTATTCCTGAATGTTTCCCTGGTTGTACTGATCCTATTGCTGATAACTACAATCCACAAGCTAACTTCGAAAACGGAACTTGTATATACTACTTGGGCTGTATCGATGTGAGTGCTTGTAACTATGATGGTACAGCAACAGAAGATGATGGCTCATGTTTGTATTTAGACTGTGACGGTGTTTGCGGTGGTACGTTCATGCTTGATGCATGCGGAAACTGTTTCGATCCAAATGCTGCCGGAGAAGTTCAATTCAACTACAGCGGTTCTTTACAACAATTCGTTGTTCCTGCTGATGTTACTGAAATTACCTTTGAAGCATTTGGTGCTCAAGGTGGCGGCGGTATAAATAATAGCCTATCTGGTGGCTTAGGTGCCCACATGAAAGGAACTTTCAGTGTAACGCCTGGTGAAACCTTCAATATTCTTGTTGGTCAAATGGGTGCAACCCTTGGAAATTCTGATCCTTATGGAAAC
>JBDNHP010000056.1:0-3607 GCA_041688765.1 Flavobacteriales bacterium | reverse complement strand
CCGGTATTTGTGATGCAAATTTATCCGTACCACAGCCTACCATTTTCACTGATTGCATTCCAACGGGTGGCGCATTGGATTTTGATGGGGTTGATGAGTACGTATCGATAAGCAATTTCAATTACGCTTCAAGCCAAACTGAACTCACGATTGAGGCTTGGATAAGAACAAATGATGGTACTGACCAGATTATAGCCTCTTATGATCGTTCAGAATACTGGAGTTTGGAAATTAACGGACCTATGGCAATAGCCGGCCGTGTAGGTTTTGGACTTCAAACCAATGCCGGCCCCTTGCAAATTGGTGGGGTAAGTGTGATTTCTGACGGAGCATGGCACCATGTTGTAGGAACGTTTAATAATGGGGCTGCAAGACTATATGTAGATGGGACTCTTGAAGGTGCTGCAACATTAGGTACTAGCTTTGGAACAGGATTAACACGGTATGGTTTCTTAGGTGTAGGATCGGAAGCGGACACAGACAATGGAACCACTAGTGGAGCCAATTATTTCGACGGTGAAATAGATGAGTTTCGTGTTTGGAATTCGGTAATTCCAGCTGGTCAAGAAGGCTTTAACGGTTGCATTCCTGGCTATACAGCAGGTTTATTGCTCATTTACACTTTTGATGATGGTAGTCCTGCAATTGATGCTTTGGACTGGACCGGAAACGGAAATACAGGATATCTTCAAAACCATGAACCTCTCAGCGATTGGTTACCTGCAAGCGGAGTTGAATGCCCCGCATTTTACAATGACTATAATTATACTGATGATGCCAGCGATACATATCCGGTTGGCATTACAGATGTAACTTGGACTTTATATGATGGATTGGGCAATGATGGCAGTTGTACTATGCAAATTGAAGTTCTGGATTCAACAAGTCCTGTAATCACTTGCCCCAGCAATATCACTGTGAATGCCCCTGTGGGATTATGCACGGTTGCTGTGGTTGTTCCAATTCCAGTAACTTCTGATAATTGCGGAATAGCTAGTTTGTTCAATAACTTTAATGGCGGTGGAGATGCTAGTGGAACATACAATGCCGGAGTCACCGCAGTAATTTGGACTTTAACTGATGTGAATGGAAATGTTTCAACTTGCTCAATGACAGTTACCGTAGTTACTTCAGGTCTTAACGCCACTGTTTCTATTGATGCTGATTATTCAGCGGGAGCCTGCCTAATAGCGCTTGAGGACATCACTTGGAGTGGTATTGTAAACAGTGCAACTACTTTAAATAACATTCAGAAAACAAGCGGAGGAAACAACAATTGGAATGCAGGCGCCAGATCAAATCAACTCGTGCCTGATAACGGTTTTGCGAGAACAATCGCCACACAGACCAATTTAGACAGGCAATTTGGCTTGTCTAATGATAATCCAAACGCAGATCAAAGCACAATTGATTTTTCGATTCGATTGCGAAATAATGCCCAGCTAAGAGTTTATGAAAATGGGGCCAACCGAGGAAATTTTGGAAATTACGCTATCGGGGATACTCTTTATGTGAGCGTTGAATCAGGTGTTGTTAGATACTATCGAAACAGTACTTTGCTCTATACAAGCTTGATAGCGCCAACACTACCGATGATGGTTGACGTATCGCTCGATGACAATAATGCAGTATTGAGTGATGTTGTTATAGGGCACGAAACAAATGGCGTATTTCAGGCAACCGTTACAAACGGAGGGCCAATCCCAACGCATCAATGGCAAGTAAATGGAATTAATGTCGGAACCAATAGCAGCACTTATACAGCAGCGGGTTTAATTGATGGAGATATTGTTACTTGTTTAGTCTATCCTGATTTAGGTGGGTGTTCAGGAAATGTTGCTACTTCCAATCCAATTGAAATTGAAGGCGATGCTAATAGCGTGCCGGAAGCAATATGCCAAAACATTACCGTTCAATTGGATGGAGCAGGAAATGTAAGCATAACTGCAAATGACGTAGATAATGGCTCTAATGATTTGTGTGGAATTGCATCTTTGGCTATTGACATAAACACATTTGATTGTAGCAATGTAGGCCCGAACACAGTTACTTTAACTGCAACTAATGTAATAGGAGCCACAGACACATGCACTTCTATTGTTACTGTTCAAGATGTAACCGATCCTGTTGCTGTTTGTCAGGATATTATAGTTGAATTGGATGCGAGTGGAAATGCTACTGTTTTGGGATCGGATATTGATGCCGGCTCCACTGACAATTGTGGAATAGCTTCGCTTTCCGTTAGTCCGAATACTTTTGATTGCTCAGATATTGTGCAGGACTTAGAAGTGGTTTCTACTGATGGGTACACTGTTCATATTTCAGTTGTACCAACCGCTGTTATTCCTCAAACTTTAGTTTGCCCTTTTGGTTATGTTTACAATACAGAGCTGACTTATAATGTTACTTTCTCTGGAATAAATATCCCAGCTTCTCTTTATACATTGCAGGGTACGGTAACATGTGGCGGAACCAGCAGTTTCTTTGATATCCCGAATAATGGCGGAAGTGGGACATCACTTGCGGCCAATGCGTACACTCCTCTAACAAACTGCGCCATCGTGACACCTGAATTACTAGGTTGTAATCTTGTACAAATTCAAATTGAGGGCCCTGGTATACTTAACCAAACCTTAGTTGCTCCCGATCCTAATATTCCGGTAATTCTAACTGTAACTGATAATTCAGGAAATACATCCTCCTGTTCAGCAAACGTAATTATTGAAGATAATTTAGCTCCTAATGCTATTTGCCAGGATATTACGGTGCAATTAGATGCGTCAGGAAATGCAGTAATTACTGCTAATGACATTGACAATGGCTCTACTGATAATTGCGGAATCGCCAGTATAGAAATTGATATTGATACATTCAATTGTTCAGATATCGGTGATCATATAGTTACATTAACTGTAACTGATAATTACAATAATGTTTCAACCTGCACTTCAACAGTTACCGTTGAAGATGCAACTGGTCCAACCGTCATTTGTCAAAATATCACCATCCAGTTAGATGGTTCAGGAAATGCGAGTATTAATGCAAGTGACATTAACAATGGCTCATTTGATAATTGTGGCATTGCATCAATATCAATTGATATTACAGATTTTGATTGTTCAAATGTTGGGGTTAATAATGTTGTGCTTACCGTAACTGATATTAATGGAAATGCTAGCACATGTATTGCGATCGTGACAGTAGAAGATAATGTAGATCCATTTGCACTTTGCCAGAATATCACCTTACAATTGGATGGGACTGGTAATGCTTCAATTACTGCTGCAGATCTTGATAATGGCTCATTCGATAACTGTGGCATTGCATCCATCAGCGCAAGCCAAACTACTTTTGATTGCTCTGATCTAGGCCTTAACATTGTAACACTCACAGTAACTGACAACAGTGGAAACTCCATTGCTTGTTCAGCAAACGTAACTGTGGAAGACAACATCGATCCAATCGCGATTTGTCAAAACATCACCGTGCAATTAGATGGAACAGGTAATGTTTCTATCACAGCAAGCGATATCAATAATGGCTCTTCCGACAACTGTGGAATCACTTCTATAACAGCCAGTCCAACAAACTTTGATTGTTCTGATGT
>JBDNHP010000456.1:0-2824 GCA_041688765.1 Flavobacteriales bacterium | reverse complement strand
TTGGTGGTAATGGTGGGGTGTCAAATGGCGGATTCTCGAGTGGTGGTGGTGGCGCCGGAATGACCGGTGGCGGCAATGGAAGTCCTGCCGGAGGATACGGAAATCCGGGATCAGCAGGTAGTTTAGGACAAGGAGGAAACTGTGGATACAACGCAGGTTACGGTAATTGTAATTCGGGTGCCGGTGGTGGTGGCGGTTACTACGGTGGTGGCGGATCTGCAGATGCACAATGCGCTGCCGGCGGCGGTGGTGGCGGCTCCTCTTATATTGCTGGAGTGCTAAATGGTGTTGTAAGTGCAGGAGGACAAGTTGGTAATGGATTAGTGATTATTTCATGGTCGGGTCCTGCTATTCCGGAGTGTAATCCCGGCTGTACGGATCCTTTGGCGGATAATTATAATTCGGAAGCAAATTTTGATGATGGCACTTGCCAGATTCAAGGATGTACCAATCCAATGGCCATTAATTATAATCCAACGGCTACTTCTGATGATGGTTCTTGTGTTGTTCCGGGCTGTACTTACTATTCAGCTTCCAACTACAATGCCGATGCAAATACTGATGATGGATCATGCATTTTTGAAGGGGAAGGCTGCACCGATCCATTGGCCTGTAACTACTCAGATTGTGCTGGATTAGATAATGGATCTTGTGATTATTCCTGTTTGGGTTGTACTTATATAAATGCAATCAATTATGAAATTAATGCAACACAGGATGATGGATCGTGCATGTTTGCAGCGGAACCTAATGAGTGTGCTTCTGATATAAATGGTGATGGCACTGTGAACACAGCAGATTTGCTTGAGTTACTTGCGGATTATGGAACAACATGCCAATAAAGACAGAGCGAGTAGGAGAGGGGAGAAATTGTATAAGTATATAATTGGAAGTTTTGTCTATTGTAGCTTCTCCTTTTGAAGTAGCAGATTATATTCCATAAAATAATGCGTATATTATTAATAAATACGTAAGATTTCAAATTTGGAACATTGAACGCAGCAGTAGTAATTTGACTTGGCTGTTGAGGATTTCAATTTTAAATTCACAAATGCACATTTCTTATTTTAAGACAAAAATCACAAGTATGAATAACTCAATTTTGCTCCAATATCTTATGAGGGCTGAATTTTCAAAGATCAAAAAAGTTCTTGATTTAGGATGTAATTTTCCAAAAGATCTTTATCGGATTCAACTTCAATTGAATCCAAAGCTCTTAGTTGGTGTTGATAGTATGAAAGAAATAGATGCTGTCTCAACTTCGGATGAAAATGAAGAAGAGCCGGAAATTGAAAGCGATGAAAGTGTAGCAGTTTATAAAAGGTATGTTAGATATATGACGCCAATTGCTGGATCGAAATTGTTAGAATTCGAAGAATTTCAAAAGACATTTGATTTTTACTATGAACAGGAATTAACAGATTTTGTAAGTAAACAAGATTGTAAGGGTTTTGACCTGCTTATCTTAAAGCAGATTCTTCATTTCTATCCTTCAGATGGACAAAGAATATCAAAAATGGAAGAACTTCTAAATAATTTTGATTCTGGCTGTGTAGTATTTATTTCGGTTTGGGGGCCCCATCCTGGATTTAGTCGTGATGGCGAAAATCCAGTTCATCCATTTAATTTTGAGGAATTCAATGAATTGTGTAGTAGTTTAATTCCAATACATGGACCCGTAAAAACAATGATTGAACGCGGTTTTTTGAAATGCCCTAAGACATATTGTGATCTCTATGAATTTTTTGGTAGAATAAAATGAATTTCAGATAGAGCTAAGTTTGAAATTGAGAAAAACCTACTCTACCCTCTCAACGACGCAGCACCACTCTCAAATATTCCACTTTATCATCATTCTGAAGTTGCAAAATGTAAATTCCATTGGAAATACCGGAAACTTCAATCTGATTTTGACTCGGACTCAGACTGTAGAACTTCAATGCTCTTCCATTAGAATCAAATAATGCAGCATTAATTTGACGCGTCAAACCTTTCACATACACTTCGGATGATGCCGGATTGGGATATAAGCTGTAGGCAGAAATGGCTGAATTGTTAACATGAATAATCTCTGGCTCGGGGCATTCTGGATCATAAGCCATTCCAGGTGAGCCGCCATCGCAACCCGGAAACCAATTGTTTCCATTACACATAATTCCTAGGGGATCGAGTAATTCAAGTGTTTTACCCAATCCATCTGCTTCTAATGGCCAGGGAAAAAGATTATCATATTCAACACTGAGAATTAATTCATCAATAGAACTATAAAGTTTAATGCAATCACCTGTGGAATTGAATGCAAAAGGCAAAGTTCCTATATAGTTTTCAACTTCAAAATGGACTTCGCTAAATAGCAATACATCACTACAAAAAACGAGAAATGAATCGGGCTCTAAAATGGTCCCAGAAGGTACTTCGTATTCAAAAAGACTGTTCGCATCGCTTATAACAAATCCTGATAAATCTATGTTATTATTCGAAAGATTATGCAATTCAAACCAATCTCCAGCTTCATTTTCCAAAGCTGAATTATAATTTATTTCGGAAATAACTAAATTATTAGAACATGGTGAGTATTGCGCTCCCGGAGAACCATCCACACAACCACTAAACCAACGATCTGCTGAATCGAGAAGCGCTGAAGGTTCAATTGATTCAAGACTTCTGCCAAAACCATCTGTGCTAAGTGGCCACGGCACCTCATCACTGTAATAAGCTTTAGCTATGGTATCATTTGACTGATTAAATAGATAAAGATGTTCGTTGTTATTATTAAATGAAAAATGGAGAGGTCCAAACACATTTTGTACATCTGGCCATGCAT
>JBDNHP010000455.1:0-1938 GCA_041688765.1 Flavobacteriales bacterium | reverse complement strand
AGCAGTGGTACTGATTTAGAAAATCTGCCAACCGGTTTTGCAGAAGCCATTGATGAGTTTATACCTGATTTGGTGGCCGGCTTCAAGAACCATAATCTTTTCAGTCTTGCCTATTACCTTGTTCTAATTCTTCCGGTTTATCTGATGTTTAAACGGATGAGAGTCGGTCTTTACGTTTATACCATCCTGCAAATTGTAGGCACCTTTGACTTCCTATATTTCTATAGAGCAAATATTATCACACTTTCTATTACTGTGTTATTTGCGCTTGGAACCATCATATTCTTGATTCTATATTGGATGAATCGCAAAAGTTTGGAATAAAAAGAGCTCAATGAGAAATTAGAAAAGCCCTGATCGGGCTTTTTTTTATGTTTCGGATTACTGGCTCATTAATCAGCCTCTCCTAATAATACAAATCTTAATATGTTAGCACCCATGTTGAGAGCTTTTCTGCGGGTTTCATCAGAATCTTTATGAACTTCAGGGTCTTCCCAGCCATCTCCCAAATCACTTTCAACAGAATAGAAGCAAACTAATCTACCTTCATAAATAATTCCAAATCCTTGAGGAGCGAGATTATCATGCTCATGGATTTTAGGCAAGCCCCTATTAAAATCCGCATATTGATGATAAATCGGATGTTCAAAGGGCAACTCAATAAGTTCTAGTTCAGGGAAAACTCTTTTCATCTGAACCCTCACAAATTGGTCCATTCCATAATTATCATCTATGTGCAGAAATCCTCCAGCGATCAAATAATTGCGAAGATTTTCGATGTCTGCAACAGAAAAAACAACATTGCCATGACCCGTCATGTGCACAAAAGGATAATTGAATAAATCAGGGCTACCTACCTCTACATAAGGCACTTCCGGATCGATTGATGTACCTAACTCCTTATTGCAAAATGCTACCAAATTGGGCAAACTACTGGGGTTAGAATACCAGTCTCCCCCGCCGCTATATTTTAGCACTGCTACTTGATAGCTGTAACTATTTTGGGCAAATAGGGGTATAGCACTAAAAACGAAAAGACAAATTGTAAGAAATCGCTTCATGATTGAGTCTGAACTATAGTGTTTCAAAGGTACGTTAAGACATCGAATTTATTGCTAAAAATGCAAATAACTGATCCTGTGTTAAGTACAAGAAAAAAACAAGTATTTCGGTATATTGGGAAATCAAAGCGGTATTTCTATATTTGCGGCTCGTTAAAACGAAGCTAACCAAACCATTTACATAGATGCAGAACAAAAGTGCCTTACTGATTTTCACTGTTCTCTTGGCACTGTCGACCCTCTACATTCTGTCGTTCAGTTGGGTTTCATCCAGATTTGAGGGTGTAGCCAAAGAGTACTCCCTTGAATACAAAGATTCGCTTTCAGCGCTCTACTCAGGATCCCAATTGGATTCTGCGTTAAATTCTGTTGAAAGAAAATTTCTCAAGGATAGCGCCAATGCCGAGATTTATCCCCTTCTCGGCCATTCTTACGAATACGTTAAGAAGCGCGAACTGAACCTGGGTCTAGATCTCCGCGGCGGTATGAGCGTAGTACTGGAAGTTTCACTTCCAGACCTGGTAACCAACCTGAGTGATTACAATTCAGACGAAACCTTCCTTGCGGCCATCGCAGAAGCGAAGGAAATGCAAAAATCTTCACAGGATGATTTTATCACTCTGTTCGAGCGCAGCTGGAACGACATAAAAGGGGATGACGAGCTTTGGAGAATTTTTCATAACCTCGACAATAAAGACAAGTTTGCTAGTGGAATCACCGATGAAGAAGTTTTTACTATTCTTCGTGCTGAAGCCGAAACCGCAATTAACAATACTGAAAGCATCATCCGCAGAAGGATTGATAAATTCGGTGTTGCTCAGCCTGTGGTTCAGAAGCAATCCTTTTCTGGTCGAATCCTTGTGGAACTTCCAGGTGT
>JBDNHP010000454.1:0-5259 GCA_041688765.1 Flavobacteriales bacterium | reverse complement strand
GTACATATCGCATTCTATTGGAAAGGAAGGATCATCAGTGGCGCCAAAAGCATTTGCATTCAATTCAACAAAGCCATTTCCTTGAATTACACTCAACTCAAAAACGGCATTTAAATAAGCACAAGAGCCATCATCGCAACCTGCACCAGGATTGTAATTGCAAGCTTCTGATTCCATGCAGCCGCTGATATACGAACAAGTTCCATCGTCAATCGTGGCTAAAGGGTTAAAATTGCAGGCCATTTGGTCAGTGCATCCCGGTCCGGCAGTTGCACTTATTTTTGATGCAGTGCTGCTATTTGCAGCATCAATGAAGGTTTCCACTAAAAGCAAATCATCTAAATTGCGCGAAGTTCCATTGCTTGCTATGGCCTCAATTGATGGGGAAGACCAAACTAGTTCAACTACATTGGAAAAATCAGCAGACTTGCAGTTGTTGCGGTTATTATGAGCTGTGACGCTGTTCTGGATGACTAAAACGAAGAATAGAAAGGAGCTAATGATTCTCATATTTGCGGATTGTTGGATGATAGTACAAATCAACTGCATATAAGAATGCCAATCCATCATCAAATTTAATGATAGCTATAATGGTGCTATAATCGAATGAGACTCTTATTTTGCACTGAATTAGCATAAACCTTTTGATTAGATTGATATTGAGCATAGCAGGCATTTTTTTGGCGTCTTATCTTAACGCCCAGAGTCTTGTTGTTCAAATGAATCGGCTTGATGAGGGCTCAGGAATGCCATTTGCAGAAATAAATCGCAGTATTACCGACAGGAATGGTTTTGTGTGGTTAGCCAGTAATGACGGTTTGATGCGATATGATGGTTACCAATACCTCATTTTTAGAACTGAAATTTCCGATAGCACAGGATTTGAAGGCAACAGAATTTGGGAAATCCTCGAAGACCATGAAGGGATGTTGTGGCTTATAACACAAAATTCATTGGTAAGATTTAATCCTGATAATTTTGAGATTAAGAGATGGAAACATACTCCCGATAATTTCTCCAGTTCAAGCGATGCTGATAGACGATTATTAGGTATTGCAGAAGATTCTGAAAACCGCATTTGGCTTTCGTCCAGCTATGGACTTTTTATGCTCAACAAAGAACGTGAGCCTGAGTTGTATTTTTATTCGAACAAATACCCCGAATTCGAATATGCGAACCATGGTCGAAATTTAGTTTGTGATACCAACAACAATGTTTGGATTAGCGGCTATGATGGCGTTTTTAAATATAATTCCAAGAATTCGGCGTTTGAACATTATCCAATGCCGGAAAATAAAAATTTAATTGACCGAGCAATCACTATTTGGAATGATCAAATCCATGTTGCGGGAGAATACTTATATAGATTCAATATGACCAAGAACGGATTTGAGATGGTGCAGAATTCCTATTTTGGCTCTGGTTCTTGTGCTCAACTTTTACCGGATGTCTCAGATCCAAATTTGCTTTGGTTGGCTTTTAGAAATGCAGGTTTAGGGTCCTATAATTTGACTACCGTATCCTTTCAGCAATATAATTCTTCCATATATCCGGATGTGTTGGAACCGCAATACATTAGTGGTATTTCATGTAATGATTCTGAAATATGGATTTCAACTGTCAGAGGTATGTATACATTTAATAATAATAGTGGAAATTTTAATAAAGAAATATTTAATGTCGGAATTGGATTACCCTCCTCTGTTTATGAGTTATATCCGGATTTGACCGATTCTAGTGCAGCTCTGAGCAAGGCGACCACTGATAATGGCTTGTATGAGTGGAACCGTTTTGTGCGATCTTGGTTGCAAATTCCTTATCCAAAATACAATGGTAGAGAATTAAAAGGCATAAATAACTGGTTTAATGATACCAAGGGAAATGTTTGGTTGAGTGTAGGTTATGAAGGATTATACCGCTGTTTAAATGGAAACTGCGACCTTATTCTTCCTGATTCCTTGGTTGAGCCGGGGCATCGTGATTATATGTGGTATATCCACGAAGTTGCTGAAGATGAAAATGGCAGAATTTGGGTGGCTGCTGATTCTAAATTGGCAATGGTTGATGGAAATGACTATGTGTTGTTCCAACCGGAAGCTATAATCGCGAAGGATGGAGATACGCTGATGGCTGTGCCTTCATTTAGTGAAATATTAATCAGAGGAGAAAAAATATGGCTTATTTCTGAATTTTCTCTTCAACGTCACTTGACCGGTGTGTTCTGTTTTGATATGAATACTCGTCAATTTGAATCCTTTCTTTCCAGAAAGGACTTCCCTGCAATAAGTAATATTCATCAAATGGCGGCAGATGCTCTCGGACGCATTTGGTTAGCAACTGAAAATGGGATTGTCAGGATTAGCCAAAACGGAACAACTAAAATCGAACTTCTGAGTGCTAAAGACGGTCTTCCTTCTGATTTATGTGAAGGAATTGCAGCAGATGAAGTAGGTGATATTTGGATTAGCACCAGAGCCGGATTAGTTCATTGGAGCATGAATGATGAAATCCGTGTTTTTGGCAAGAATTCAGGCCTTTTCAGTAATAATATTAGTAGTTTAATTAGAGCTCACAGTAATGGTGATCTTTTGCTGCTGAGTAAACGCGGTCTAGTGCATTTTGATCCACTCAGTATTGAGGCCCGATCGGAAGTGAAAAAAGTTCATATTACACGTTTATTAATTAATAATGGATTAATAGGCAAAGGGTCTCCAATTGATATAAAGCAAGGATTGTGTTTAAACTGGGATCAAAATCTGGTCAGTATCTACTTCAGTGCTCTTGATTTTCATCCTCAGAAGGAAACAGAATATGCCTATAAATTGGAAGGAATTGATGCTGAATGGATTTATACAAAAACAAGGAATTTTGTTAATTATTCCAATCTTAGGGGAGGAGATTACCGGTTTTTGGTAAAAGCAAAAAAAAACGGTGGGACCTGGTCGGATCCAAGTCAATTTGCATTTAGAGTAAAGGTTGCCTGGTTCAGAAGTGCTTGGTTTTTTGGATCGATTGTCGTACTCTTATTGTGTTTAGTGTATTATTTCTATAATCTGAGAATTCGCCAATTAAAAGCATTGCATAAAGTTAGAGACAGAATAGCATCTGATTTGCATGATGATGTTGGTTCAGCGCTGAGCTCGCTGGTGATCTACAGCGATTTGCTCAATAAAGAGACTGGAAATAACCCATCACAGGAAAAGCTCATAATAAAGAAGCTTCGCGATACGGCATCAGAGAGTATGGAGAATATGAGGGATATTGTTTGGAGCATTCAAAGTCAAAACGACAATTTTGAAATTATGCTTCAGCGCGTTCGGCGACTAGCTTATGATCTTCTGGAATCAGCAGGAATTGAATTAGACTTTCATTCAGACCCAGCACTAGATAATTTGGTTTTAAGCATTGAACAACGAAGAAATGTTTATCTCATCATCAAAGAGGCACTCAATAACGCTCGTAAATATTCAAATGCGACTAGCGTGCATTTTAGAGCAGAATTAAAATTAAATCAATTGCATATTTCGATTCGTGATAATGGTTCCGGATTTGATCTTAATAGCGTTGTTTCGGGTAATGGATTGCGAAATATGAAAAAAAGGGCAGAACAATTAAAGGCTCAATTGGATGTGATCTCGGTTTCTGGAAGTGGAACAAGTATAATCTTGATTTGCCCAGTCCATCATTAAATTTAATGATACAAATGTTAAGTTTACTGCATACATTTGTTATATGCAACCAAAAATAAGAGTAGCTATATTTGAAGATAATGATAATCTACGATCCTCGCTAGAACTTGTTTTAGGTGGTCGGCAAGAAATGATTTGTACCGGCGCGTTTCCCGATTGTTCAAGTCTTAATGCTAAAATTTCGGTTAGTAGGCCTGACGTTATTCTTATGGATATCGATATGCCTGGAATGAATGGTATAGAGGCTGTTGCTGAAATTGCAAAATTGGCACCCGATGCACTTGTAATTATGCAAACTGTTTTTGATGATGAGAACAGAATTTTAAAAGCTATTTGTGCTGGTGCAAAAGGTTATATTTTAAAAGGCTATTCTGCGGATGGTATCGTTGATGCAATTAATGAGGTTCAGTGCGGTGGATCTCCGATGAGCCCTGGTATTGCGCGAAAAGTTACCGGCCTCTTGTTTAATACATCGGTGCAAGCTGCTAAGGCATCAGACATTCAACTTACTTCGAGAGAACAGGAAGTACTTCAATTGTTGGTGAATGGAAAAAGCTATAAAATGATAGCGGATTCACTACAAATTGCAATTCCAACAGTAAATACAGATATCAGAAAGATTTACGAGAAACTCCAGGTAAACAGCATTCAAGAAGCTGTTTCGGCGGCCTTCCGCAAAGGGTTAGTGTGAAAGAAATCCTGCGAAATGTAGTCCTGTTACGATTTAGGTGTCGAATTATTCTTTCACAAACCTCGCAACATTTATCCTGTTTTCATTCGTAAGCAAACGTATCATGTATAATCCACTTTGCAGTGATTCAATATTTACAACTACCCGCTTGCCGTTTATATTTGCTCTTTGTACAATTTTGCCTTCGATATTGAATATTTCTTCAATACCCGAAATTTCAGTGTCAAGTTCAATCACGAGAACGTGTTGAGCGAGATTTGGAAAAAGTATCAACTTAGCATTATGTTATTGCTAATTTCTTTTTTATTCCTAATACAGTCTTAAAGCTTAAGTAATTATTCAATGTACTCAGTATCCACATAAAGAATAGTCATTATCTATTTGATATTTTTATGTAATTTCGAACATGTAAAGGAAGTGAACTTAGACCCAAAACAAAATCAATATTTAAAACTAGCCCTAAGCAACAAAAAGGCAAACAAAAAATTCCTGCAAGGCCTAGGGAATACTGTGCCTGCTGGTTTGGATTATACTTTCCAAAATACCCACAATCAAGTTTTCGAACGAACCAATTGCCTTAATTGCGCCAATTGTTGCAAAACCACGAGTCCAATTTTTAGAATGGTCGATATTGATAGAATCGCCAAACATCTGAATGTCAAATCTTCAGCCTTTATTTCCAGTTATTTGCATCAGGATAATGAAGGGGATTATGTTTTAAATACTGCTCCCTGTGCTTTTTTGGATCAAAATAATTATTGTAAAATTTATGAGGTTAGACCTAAGGCATGCAGAGAATACCCTCATACCAATAGGAAGAACATGTATCAGATTATGGATTTGACTTATGAGAATACTTTCGTTTGTCCGGCAGTAGCT
>JBDNHP010000055.1:0-7415 GCA_041688765.1 Flavobacteriales bacterium | reverse complement strand
GATCACCATTTGGATCAATATGTCGGTAGCCTGCTCCAGTATGCGATGCGTTTAACTCACCCAGCATTTCACTCATGGCATCTGCGAAGTCGAAATTGTTATTGATATGAGGTAATAGTTTGCGGTACTCTTCCTTGTAAAAAGTCCAATCAACCTTGTGCAAATCTTTAACATAGAACTTTTTCAAAACTTGTCTCCAGATGTGTTCAAAGAGATACTCCCGCTCAGCACTTTCATTGAGCACCATCTCCCCTTTTACTGCTACAGGCTTCATTTCACCTTTTTCAATATCAACAGATGTAACAGCATCTCCTGCAAGAATGTACAAAAATTTACCTTCTTTGTCCGGGTAAATTCCACCTCCGCCTTGTCCGAGTTTGGCTAAAATTTTTGTTTCGCGTGTTCTCAGATTTGTTTGCCAGAGATCATATCCTTTTTCAAATGAACAGAGATAAAATAGCTTCGAACCATCATTCGAAACATGCGCATCTGCCAAATCAGAAGAGTGAATAGTCAATCGACGGATTCTATCATCCAGTCCAGAAAGTTGAATTATTATAGGTTTAATTTCTTCCTCCTTTTTATCCTTGTCATCCCCTTTCTTTTTGGTATCCTTCTTTTCCGCCTCCGCTTTTTTCTTCTCCTCTTCTTCTTTAGTTCGTTTTTCTTTCAGAATTTCAAACTCTTCCTCCGACAATAGGAATTCGTCATAAGCTTCCTGAGTGAAGAATGCAGCATATACATCGCTCTCTCCACCCCAACTGCCATGATTTTTTTGTCCGTCTTTAGAAGAAAACCAAATCATCATCTTGCCTTCCATCATCCATCGAGATCCATAGGCACCATAGCCGCTTTTACTTAAATTTTCAATCTTTCCTTTTCCATCAGAAGATACCAATCCAATTTGATCAATCCATTGATTATCCGGTAAATAATTAACCAAAAACCACTTTCCATCGGGTGACCATTCATAAAACTGATCACCATCAGAATACGAATAATTAAGATTTCCTGGAACAATTTCTCTAACTGCCTTGGTTTGAAGATTCACAACCTTCAGCGCTGTACGCTCCTCCAGAAATGCAACTTCTTTTCCATCAGGTGAAAAAGTAGCTTGAAATGTTTCAGCAGGAATTTCGAGCACTGCTTCCTCTTTCAGAATGGTTGAATTGAAGAAAAATGTTTCTTCCTTTCTAATTAGACTGCTTGTGTAGAGATTCCAACTCCCATTGCGCTCTGAAGAGTACAGTAAACTTTTTCCATCAGGACTAAAATCCAAATTACGCTCTTGCTCAGGAGTATTGGTAATTCTTTTGGTAGTTCCTTCTTTGATGCTCGACACAAACACTTCACCTCTATGAATAAAGGCAATTTCCTTTCCATTTGGTGAAACATCCATATCAGAAACCCCAGAAACAGGGATAGTTTTAATAGGGTTGTAACGAAGATCCGAAGCAATTCTAATGTTTACTTTTCCGGGCTTCCCTCCTTCCATCAGCGTATAAATTTCGCCATGTAATGAATAGCAAATCAATCCATTGTCACTTAATGACAAATTTCGCACCGGATGGGCGGTATGTGAAGTAATTGCAAAGCTCTGTTTTGAATTCAGATCGTACTTAAAAACATTAAACGAACCATTCTTTTCTGATAAATAGTAAAGTGATTTTTCACCCGGCGCAAAAACTGGATTTCTATCTTCTCCTTCAAAATTAGTGAGCATTTCAAAAGACTGGCTAGCTACATTATAAAGCCAAAGATCTCGTGCTACAGAAGATGTATGATGTTTCCTGAGATCATCTTCATAGCCTTTTTGGTCGTGAAATACGATTAAAGTTCCATCCGCATTATACTTAGCGTCCAAGGCAGGAGTGGTTAGAATTTGCTTAACTCTACCTCCTTTTACATGAACTTCATATAATTCAGGAAGAACACCAGAAGGAAATTGTTGATTAGTTGCCAAATCTAATCGAGAAGAAGAAAAAATGACCATAGATCCATCTCCACTGAAATCGGAAGGAGCGTCATCGGCACTGTGGAAAGTCAATCGTTCGGCTACACCACCTGTGGATGGCATAATGAATACATCCATATTACCGAAACGATTAGAAGCAAATGCGATACTCTTCCCGTCAGGCGACCAAACCGGAGCGTAATCATAAGCTTCATGAAGGGTAAGTGGAACGGCGTCGCCGCCGGAACTGGAAACTTTAAAAATATCACCCATATAAGAAAACGCGATTTGTTTTCCATCAGGCGAAACAGCAGGAAACCTCATCCACAAGGGATTTGACTGAGATTTAGCTTGTAAAATTCCTGCAAAGAGCAGCAAGATTAAAATCGAAGTTCTCATAGCAGGGATTATTGATGCGTCGAAATTAAGCATGCTAAGCTTATATTTCTGTTAAAGTTTACAAATAAGCCACAAATCAATCTGTAACAGAGTATCCTAAACTTAGCATGAAATACGCATTTCATGGCTAATAGCGCTTCAGATCGTGTAAAACCAAGCAAGTCGAAGCCAAAGATCGTGACGTTGAGCGTTTTCAAGAAGCTGATCTGCGCGATAGTCGAGCCCGGTTTCAACTTTACTTCTATCGCTGAACATTTTTCCGAAAGAAATGACAATTCGATTTTCAAGACCGTGATTTTTTCCCCTGAAGCCATATAATACTTCATCTGCGATCAGGCAGTAAGTTTCTCCAGGGTCAATGGATTGGCCATTTAGAGGCAATTCCAGCGTAGGCCGATATCTGAAGCGAAAGAGGCTTGCCTGATCCTTTATCCAGGTTTGGTCTGTTCGAAAACGATGCAAAATGCGATAGGAAGACTTTTTCTGTGTAAATCCTGCTTGTTGTATACTCCTTTGTGAATCCGGCCCAGCTTCAGCAAAACGGTATTGATAACCAGCGCTTATTTCCCAAAATGGATTCAATTTATATGCTCCAAACAATTGAATATCGGTGCGCAGGTAGGAATAAGAAAATGGCTCATCCGTTGTTGAGCTAAAGATGCGCTGCATGGATTCCACTTTTGTGGTTAGTTTCACGCGATCAGAAACTTTATGAGTGATAGTAATTTCAGGAAGAATCCCAGATTCGAAATCTGATGATTGAGCTTGAAGCAAATCAGTACAAATAAGCAAAATGAATAGTCCTAAAAAGCGCATTAATAGCTCAAATTATCGTGAGATTTCTGGACTATTTTCCGAAGATTCAGCAGAATACCTTTAGCATCAAACTGCGCTTCCCAGAGTTCATTTTCTTTGTCATTTTTCCCATGAAACTCAATTTCATAAGATTCCACAAAGTCAAAATTGTTTCTATCAATGGAAGCTATAGCACTTTCCATATCTTGATAAATTTGTGCCTGAACCTTAACGATTTTGTGTTTAGAATAACTTGCAATTAAATACGAATCAATTTGCTCCATCGTTTGCTTAGGAAGATCATTACACTTCAGCGTTAATTCCATATCTTCAAAAACACCCAACTGTGAAAATTCAGCGCTGAATTTCCGCTTGTTTCTTTTGAATTTAGCTTCGTAAGATTGCTTGCCTGAACTTTGCTCAACATACCATTTCACTTTGGTAATATTGGGGAAATTGGTTTGGAGCCAATTCTTAGCTGGATCTGGCACTTCGGAAGCTTTGACACTTTGCTCCTGCTCTGATTTTATATCACTTTGTGCAAGAAGTAATGAAGATGTAAAAATGAGCAATATAGTTTGTAACGCTCTTGCTAAAATGAATGTATATCTTGCTGATGACACATTACAAAAGTACGACGGAATTTTAGAATAATTGAAAGTGCAAAAGACTTTAGGAGCGATGATTTTTTACAACAAAAAGCCGAATCTTTCGATCCGGCCATTTTGTTCATTCTAAGTGCAATAGGATTTTATGGCATAATTAAAACAAGTTCTGCCAACCGCAAGCCAGCTCCTTCGAGTTTGAAGACATAGGTTCCGCTTGCCAATCTTCCTTTAGGAACAATGAGCACATAATCCGTTTCTCCTTCAGCATTTCCAGAGAATATTATTTCGAGCAAATTACCATTGATATCATAAATGCCAATCTGGATTTGCATAGAATCGGGAAGGCGGAAAGTGAGTTGATAAAAACCTGCGGGGTTCACCCACACATCAAACTCACCTTCCTCCGAAGTATCGGGATACAACAGGAATGGCGCAGGGAAGCTATTGCTCACTGTGATTACCTGTGTATGTGTTGTTGTATTTCCTGCGCAATCTGTTACGGTCCAAGTGCGAATAATGTTTTGTTCCGGACAACAATTGTTTTCTGTCATCACATCACCCATTCCAGTTACAAAAGCACCGTTAAGTTGACCACTGTAATCAAACCATCCGGATAATCCGAAGGCATCATTGCGATTATTGGCACCCCATCCGATTTGTATTCCGTAATAGTAGTTAGAAGGCGCATGTGTTAATTCAAGAACCGATCCTTCAAATTCTCCAAATCCAACGAGTTTGCTTTCAAAATTGACAATCTCATAATAGATCCAGTCCTGATGGAATGCTTCGCCAAAGCCCATATCATCTTTGTAAGAGCGACCTAAAGCCGACCATGCATCCCAGTTCATTCTGCTTTCAAGATGAATATCGATGATGAATCCTTGATTTGCGTTATCAGGATTATACACCATTCCTCCAATATGAGCTGTGCCATTTGCAGGATTTTCAGTGAGGTATCCTCCCTCTTCTCCGAAAACATACATGGTACTGAAACCATATAAGTTTGGTAACCAAATAGCCACATCACCCGCAGGACTTATTGATGTTCCAAGATTGCAAACATTATCCTGAGCGCCAATCATCTCAATGGTTTCCGAGAATGTAACAGGCAATTCACCTTGACAATCATCCCAAGCTGTAACAATTGGAAGTTCAGGGATTTCGTTGCAAGAAACCGTAATATCTTCTGGAACTCCAATCAATTCAGGCAATGAATGATCTACGATATGAATAACCTGAGAAACTGTACTTGTATTTCCGCATTGGTCAGATGCCGTCCAGATTCTCAAAATTGTTTGTTCATTAGGACAATCGCCATCCAACACTACTTCTTGCATTTCCATTTCCGGTTGTGCATCACAATTGTCAGAAACAAAAATCAATTCGAAATTTGGCAGATCAGAACACTCTACAAACAACTCTTCAGCAATTTGAGCAAGCTGTGGAGCTTCATTATCGCTCACTGTTATTGTTTGCACGTGAGCAGCCACATTACCACAAAGATCTGCTGCCGTAAAAGTTCGAATTATCTGATAAGTGCAATCTTCGGTATTAGTCCACTCCTCTTCCATCATCACTGAAATTCCGGTGAAACAATTATCAGTTGCATTAGGGAATTGAGGGGCAGGAATATTATCACAATTCACTGTTACATCAGCAGGTAAATTTGTCATCACTGGCATTTCCTGATCATTTACCAAAATAGTTTGTGAGGCAGAACTTGTATTTCCACAGCCATCTGTAGCGTACCAAGTGCGCACAATGCTATAAGGACAATTTCCGGGAATGATGATTTCTTCCATCCAAACTACTGCGTTATTGCAATTATCTGTTGCAGTAACTATTGCCGCTGCTGGAATCTGATCACAAGTTGCTTGGGTATTGGCAGGCACACCTTGCATCACAGGAGCAACATTATCAATTCTATTCACCTGCTGTATGCGAGTTTGGGTATTTCCACATGCATCTGTTGCAGTCCAAATTCGAGTTAGAATTTCAATGCATCCCTGATCCTCAATAAATTGAACGTAATTGAGATTTACATTTACACTGCAATTATCGGAAACTGTTGGTTGCTGAGGTGCAGGCCAATTTTGCCCACACTGAATAGTAATATTAGGTAATTCAGAAATTACGGGTGCATAATTATCATTTACATAAACTAAATGAGTAATGGAAGCCGCATTTCCGCAAGCATCTTCTGCGGTCCAGGTTCTTTGCAAATAATAGCTACACCCGGCGCCAAACTGTTGCTCATTAAATTCGATATTCAATACTTCGGAGCAAGCGTCAATAACCTGAACATTGGCAGGTGCAGGTACGTTAGCACAATCTACATACAGATTAGAAGGTACACCAATGAATTGTGGAGCACTTTGGTCGATCACATGGATCAATTGAGTAGCAGTAGCAGAGTTTCCACATACATCTACTGCTGTGTAAGTTCTAAGAATATCATATTCACATCCCTCGCCAAGAATTTGATCATTATGTGAAACATTTATTGTAGCTGAACAATCATCAAAAGCGGGAGGATATGGAATATAATTGAGATCAGCGCATTCCACAGAAATATCTTCCGGAGCATAAGCAAATACTGGTGGAGCTTCATCGGTAACATGAATGGATTGACTTACAATACTTGTATTTCCGCAGTCATCAGAAGCTATCCAAGTGCGCACAATAATGTATTCACAACCGGTACCTACAATGCTTTCATTCATATTAACGGCAACTTGATCGTCGCAATTGTCGGAAACTTCAGGTTCCGGCATTTCTGGAATGCTATTGCAGGTTGCATTAGTACTCTCTGGAACGCCCACAATTAACGGTGGTTCCGTATCTTGAACGTAAATATGCTGAGATACAAAAGCAGTATTTCCACAATCATCAATTGCAATCCAAGTGCGCACAAGATGTGGACATCCACCACCTATGCTTGATTCATTAAATGATACACTTACAGATCCACAATTATCGCTTGCAGTAAGCATGATCGGTGCAGGAATATTTCCGCATTCCGGATAGATAGTTTGAGGATTTTGATTGAAAACAGGAGGCGAAATATCCACTACGCTAATTTCCTGAACAGCCATTGAAGTGTTTCCACAGGCATCCGTTGCGGTCCATACACGCACTAGTGTGTATTCACTTGCACAATCGCCAGGTAATATATTCTCAGCATAAGCAAGAGTTGCTGCACTGCAATCATCCTCTACAAATGGATTTGGAATTGCAGGTAATTGATCATTGCAATTCACCGTTGAACCAGCAGGTACACCCAAGATAATAGGAGCTGAAACATCGCCAATATAAATGGTTTGAAGTGCTTCGGCTGCATTTCCGCAAGCATCTAGTGCAGTCCAAGTGCGAGTGATGGTAGTTCCGCAATCATCGGAAGTAACTATTTCACCAAGCGTTAAAACAACATCCGAACAAGCATCTAAAGCAATTGCATCTTCAAGGAAAGGGTTACTACCGCAGGCCAATTCGTAAGAAGGAGGAACGCTCGTAAACACAGGCGCTTGATTATCAATAATGCTGATTATTTGAGTGTGCGATGACTGATTTCCACAGGCATCTGTGGCCGTCCATGTTCGTGTAATGATCGTTTCGCAAGCAGTATTTTCAGTATTCTCAGCGAAAGAAATATTAACATT
>JBDNHP010000453.1:0-5099 GCA_041688765.1 Flavobacteriales bacterium | reverse complement strand
TCATTTCCTCCGCTTCGGAAAATGAGATGTTGAAACTCCGAATAGGCTCGGTCAGGAAAAAGAGCTGCGTTGAAAACGTCTGAGCCATATTGGGCTCTGGAGCTTAGTCTAAATCCTTGCTGATCTCTGTAATCAGGAGCATGGATCCTAATTCCGGCTGACTGATTAAGTGCAAGTGTTTGATTTGTTTGGAGATAAGAAATGTGTGATGCTTTTTCGATACCACTATATATATAGGTATAGATTCCATTATTGCCAAATAGGTCAGCGGGATTCATTGCAATGGAAAGGGATGAAATGTTGCCTGAGGGTTGGGGTAAAGCATGAATAACTAGTTCATCACCAGGTAAATAGCCAGGCGCAAATGCTTTTGTTCGGAGAATTCCTGGAACATTTAACGCGATGGATTCAGAATATAGCGCATCAAAGGGGCCTGGACTTGCCCCGTCGGTACGGTATCTGATTTCGGCCCATTCTTCGTGCTCCAAAATGATATCCATTTGAATTTCAGTAAAATAACCAGAGTTGAAATTAGCGGAAGGAGCGGAGAGCGATGCCCATAGGCCGCTTTCTGGATTGGCACTTCCGGGACTTGCATTTAGGAAATAATTCCATTCTTCATCTTCACTTTGCCTGCCAAAACTGATATTGGCATATTGTTGCCCGAAGTCAATAGAGCTTATCAAATTGCCTTCCGGATTAAATAGGTAAAGACTTTCACCTTCTGCGTTAAGCTCAAAGGGCAAGTGAAGGGCACCTTGATTTGGCTCAGCATCAGCAAATAGAACAATAAAACTTTCAGTCTCCATACAAAGCAGGGCAGAGGGAGGGAATTGAAACTGAAAGGGATCATTAATGCTTTGAGAGATAAACCAGTATTCGAGGCAAATCGCTGTCTCTCCATAGTTCTTAAGCTCAATCCAATCTTCCAATTCCCCTTGATCGTCTGTAATACCCTGTGTATTAAGAGCTATAAGTTCATTAAAATGGATGCTGAACTGAGCGCGCAACATGTCGCTTAAAAAGAGAAAAATACTTATAATCAAGATTTTGTGCTTCAAATTATTGAAATTTTGGCGAGATTTAATCGACTAAATATATGCAATTGGGAGATATGGCAAGAAATAGCCTATTAGTCTGAAAATCAGCTATTAACAGCCTATTGTGCATAAACCAGAGGTTTTAGGATGTTATAAGTACTTGATATTTAGCGCAATAGACATATCTGTTATTTTTTTGTTACAAAATGTTTGGAGATTTAGATAAAGGTTTGGTAACTTGGAACCTGATTCCAACCCATAGGATTGAAATAGGAATTGATCGATAAAACTAATTAATACGGCGTAATTTTCACCTAAGTGATTGAAAACGTTGCACTAAAGCTTCTGGATAATGAAGCATTTTTTACTAACAGATCAGGAAAACTGCTCTGTATTTTCAAATTGTGCTTAGTTTACGTGTCGTTAGAAAAACCAAAAACATCGAACTTTCAACCAAAACAAAAGTTCGTTTCACTAAATAGTTAATTAACCAAAAACCAAATCCCAATGAGGAAAGCTTATTCTTTGCTTGCTTCGGCTTTAATCGCAGTATCTGCGTTATGGTCAAGCAACACATCGGCACAATGCGGAGGCATATGTGCTGACAATTGTATTTCAGTAACACTCACTGACACCTTCGGTGATGGATGGAACGGAAATACCTATGTTATTCTGGATGCTGGCAACAATGTTGTGGCTACTGGAACCCTAGTTAATGGCTCAGGCCCACAACTTAATGAACATTGTGTGCCAGACGGTTGCTACACTTTTCAAGTTAGTGATTTCGGTCCTTTATCATTTCCAGGGGAGATTGGTTGGACTTTAGCCGGTATCGATGGTGGCCCAATATCAGCTACAGCTCCTAACGGCGCTCCTGTTGATGTTGATTTTGGCGCAGGTGGGGCGGTTTGTGTAGTTTTCGGATGTACTAATGCAAATGCTTTGAATTTTGATCCGTTAGCAGATACGGATGATGGTTCATGTGTTGTTCCTACATGCGCTCTTCCTGCAACTAATTTTAGCTTTTGCTACGGTAACAACGCAAACATTATCTACAATTTTAGCTCTATCTCTCCGGATAGCCCAACTATCGAAGTGCTCTCAGGTATTACTGAAGCAGGTTTCGATACGTTTAATGTGTATGATGGACCGAATGTTTTTTCACCGGTATTGTTCAGTGGCGATGGTGATTTAACCGGTTTGCTGTTTACTGCTACTGGTCAGGATCTTACGATTCAATTGATTTCTGATGCTAGCGTTAACTGTTCAGATGGCTTCTTTGGAATTCCTCCGATCAGCATCGATTACTATTGTTCTGTTGCTGTTATTCCTGGTTGTACGGATGCGGCTGCAACAAACTACGATCCTGCTGCTACTATTGATGATGGTACATGCGTTTATCCTCCAGCTAACAGTTTCTGCGCTGATGCAGTTGCGGTTCAGTGTGGTGATATTCTTCTTGGCCAAACTACTACCAATGCAATTGATGATCAAGGTTTGATCGGCTCCATTTGTGGTACAGATGTAGACGGCCCGGGTGTATGGTACGTATTTAATGGTACTGGTGATGAGTTAACGGCTTCAACTTGTAACCCTAACTCATTTGATACTCGCATATCTATTTACGAAGGAACTTGTGGTTCTTTAACTTGCCTTGGTGGTGCTGATGATACCCCTGGTTGTCCAAACTTCACAACTACTACTTTTGTGACTACAACAGCTGGTGTTGACTACTACATCTATGTTCATGGTTTTGGCGGTGGTACTGGTGATTTCGATATCGAATTCACTTGTGATACTCCATGTTTGCCATCTCCGGCTAACGACGATTGCGTAAATGCACAATTACAGTTCTCTGGATTCCCATTTACAGGTTCACTTTGCTGTGCAAACACGGAAGCAGAAGGTAATCCATGTCAATTTGCTGCAACTTACGGTGTATGGTTCACTTTTGATTCAGAGGACATCTTTGGTGGTGGTCTTACTTGGGAAACCATTAACTTTAACCTTACCAATATCAGCAACCAAGGTGTAGGTATGACTGTATGGATTTCTGCTGACGGTACTTGTAATACTCTTACCGCTCTTGCTTGTTGTCCTCAAGTTACTGGTACTTGTGCCGGTGCACTTTCTGACCTCGGCATTGCAATCGTTCCAAACTCAACTTACTACTACAATGTTTGGACTACATTCCCTGATGCTTGTGGAGAATTCTCTTTCAGTGCAACAGGTGAATTCTTAGGTTGTACTGACGTTGCTGCTAATAACTACGATGCTGCTGCAACATTAGATGACGGTTCTTGTACTTATACCCTTGCTCCTGCAAATGACCTTTGTGCAAATGCACAAGCGCTTATTTGTGGACAAACTTTCACAGGTTCTACTGGTGCTTCTACGTTAACAGGTGCTTCTTTTGCTTGTGGCGTTGCTGATGCAGGTGTATGGTACACTTTTGTAGGAAATGGCCAATTAGTTACAGTATCTCTTTGTGGATCTGTAATTGATGCTAACCTTCAAATTTATACAGGTTCATGCGGTAGTTTTGTTTGTTTTGCTAATAGCGCAGGCTCCGAAGCTGAGTGTGGTTTCTTTGATCAGGAAGATCCAGAGATTTCATTTATCTCAACTAATGGCACAACGTACACTTTCTATGTTTCTAATGATGGTGTAGCCGAAGGTTCACATGACATCTCTGTTACTTGTGCTCCAGTTACTCAAGGTTGTACAGAGGCAAACGCTGCTAACTACAATCCTGCTGCAAACGTAGATGATGGTTCTTGTACTTATACCTTCGCTAACTCATGTGGTAACTCTTACAGCATTTGTTATGACAATTTCGATTCTCAGGCTTATACCTACACTGGTACTGGCCCTGGTCAGGTAATGTGCGTTAACTTCACAAACGCTAATATCGAAGCCGGCTGGGACGTAATCAATGTATTTGACGGTCCAAACGTGGCCTCACCACTTATCTTCTCTGGTGATGGTGTTTTAGATGGTCTGTCTTTCTGTGCTGCTTCAGGCACCCTTACTATTCAGATTATTTCTGATGGTAGCGCTTCTTGCGCAGATGGATTTGCTGATATCAATGGTGCATTTGGTGCAGAATTCAATATTTCATGTGAATTCCCAATACCAGGTTGTACTAACCCTGATGCTTCTAACTACGATCCAAGTGCAAACATTGATGATGGCTCTTGCCAATTCTGTGGACAAACACTTAACATTTGTTACGGTAACAGTGCTAACGATGTATTAGTGCTTTGTGCTGATCCTGGTGAAGAAGTTCAAATCAACATTCTTTCAGGTGCGATTGAACAAATTTTTGACTTCCTCACAGTTTACGATGGTCCAAACATTTTATCACCTGTACTTTTCAGTGGAAATGGTAATGTTGGAGGTAACACTTTTGTGTCAACATCAGGTTGCTTGACTATCCAGATTATTTCTGATACAAGCGTAAGCTGTGAATCTGGTAACTTTGCATCTTTAGTATTAGAAGTACTTTGTGGTCAGGCTGGTTGCGATGTTCCAATCGCTTGTAACTACAACGCAAATGCTTTATTCCCAGACTGTAATCTTTGTGATTTCTCTTCATGTCTTGGATGTACTTACACGGATGCTAACAACTACAATGCACTTGCATTGATTGATGATGGATCTTGCATATTCCCGATTTCTGATTGTCCTCAGGATATAGCTCCAATTGGCAATCCTGACGGTATCATCAACACTGCTGACTTGCTTGCACTTCTTGCAGTATTTGGCACCACTTGTTAATACTAATTCCGAAAACCGACACCAAAATTTGGTGTCGGTTTTCTTTAATAACCCTATACCAAAAAATTTACCTGATATGAAAAAATTAGTCTCTTTTGCTGCGTTTTGCGCCCTAGGATTAGGCATGCTTAACGCGCAGCTGACACAGGTGGTTAACGAGGTGTTCTACGATCCAAACGTAGGTCCACCTGTTGCAGGATATCCTGCAGGTTATGTAACCTACCGAGTTTATGCTGAATTAAATGATCCTGCGGATTTCGTTTCTTCGATCTTCGCGAT
>JBDNHP010000452.1:0-5179 GCA_041688765.1 Flavobacteriales bacterium | reverse complement strand
TCATTTTTTGCTACTTTTGCAGCACATACTCACATCATGGAGGGACTCACAAATTTCGAAGCCGGAATGATCGGCCCAACACAGATTCTTTTAATTGCAGTTGTAATTATTTTGTTGTTTGGGGCGAAACGCATACCTGAGTTGATGAAGGGCATCGGAAAAGGCATGAAAGAGTTCAAAGACGCAACTCGCGGAGAAGACAGTCAAAGCAAAGACAAAGTCGAGAACTGAGCATTACTGTGATATCAACGTTTGATTCGTATTCTGAGATACGCAGGAAGCTTTTTTCAGGCGAAATCGATTTGGTTAGCCTCGTAAATGCCTATTTGGAAAAAACTGAGCAAGACGCTGATTTCAATATATTTCTTGAAGTTTTTAATGAGGAGGCCAAGTCTGAAGCCCTTCGTATACAGTCAAAAATCAAAGCCGGAACCTCGGGAAAACTAGCGGGAATGGTAATTGCCATTAAAGACAACATCTGTTATAAGGGCCATAAAGTATCGGCATCATCCAAAATTCTTCTTGGGTTTGAGTCGCAATTTTCGGCTACTGTTATTGAAAGACTGCTCGCTGAAGACGCAATTATCATTGGAAGAACTAATTGTGACGAGTTTGCAATGGGAAGTTCAAATGAGAACTCAGCATTTGGAATAGTAAAAAACCCGCTTAATCCGGAAACAGTTCCCGGAGGCTCATCAGGTGGTTCCGCGGCGGCAGTTGCAGGGGGTATGTGCACCGCTGCATTAGGATCAGATACAGGAGGCTCCATTCGGCAGCCGGCCTCTTTTACCGGAACAGTTGGATATAAACCAAGCTATGGAAGGGTTTCTCGTTGGGGATTAATTGCCTATGGATCATCTTTTGATCAGATTGGACCAATTACCAGAAATGTAGAGGATACTGCTATTCTAATGTCGGTTATTGCCGGGCAAGACGAGTATGATAGCACGAGCTCAGGTAAACCGGTAGAGGATTTGGAAAACCTTAGCTCTTTAGCAAGCCCGATTAAAATTGCCTATTTGCGAGAAGGATTAGAAAGTGAGGGCTTGAATCCGGAGCTGAAAAAGGCCATGGAAGAGCTTATTGCTAAGTACAAGTCATTAGGATATATAGTTGAACCGGTAGAGTTCCCTTTTCTTGATTATTTGATTCCAACCTATTATGTGCTAACAACAGCAGAGGCCAGTTCTAATTTGGCTCGATTTGATGGAATTCACTACGGGTATCGCAATCCAGAAGCTGCGGGAATTGAACAAACTTATGTAAAGTCAAGATCTGAAGGCTTTGGGGCTGAAGTGAAACGCAGAATTATGCTGGGCACCTTTGTGCTATCGTCGGGTTATTATGATGCCTATTACGGTTCAGCGCAAAAAGTACGCAGAGTGCTTCGGGACAAGGTAAATGAAATATTCAGATCGTATGATTTCATTTTGATGCCCACAACCGTAGATGCGGCATTTAAAATTGGAGATAAAAGTGATGATCCGATTGCGATGTATTTACAGGATATTTTCACTGTGCTCGCTAATCTTACCGGAAATCCTGCCATTTCGATTCCGCTTGCCAAAAAATCAGATGGTTTACCATTTGGATTACAGCTTATTGGAGCGTCATTTGAAGAGCGTAAATTATTGTCATTCAGCGCTCAAACGGAAAAGATTCTTTCCAATTAATTTTCTTTGGTTTTACGCACTACAAGGCTTCGTTTTGCGTTTTAAATTACGCAAGGAAAATTTCGTTATGGCTTGTATTTGAAGCTATGATGGAGGATTTATTGGATGGTTTTAATGGATATAACTGATTTAACATTGAAAAGGATTAGCAATGCTTTGTGGAGAAGTCCTTTTTTCTGTTAAAAGTCACGATTTACTTAATAACTATCTTTAGCCTCGTTGGAACAGTTATGAAAAAGACGCAAATATTAATTTTGTTATTCGCCGGCTTGTTATTCGGTGGATTAACTAATGCGCTTCAGGCGCAAACGGAAAATGTTAGAGACACTAGCATTCAGGATGTGCTTCCTTTTATAGAGGGAGATGATCCAATTGTAGCAATGATGGATAGTTTGTTGAGTTCAGAATTCTTCCGCTATTACTGCTATTCAACGGATACCGTTCTACTGAACCTCTATGAATACGAGTCCGGATTTGTGCCCACTTTTAGTGATTCAGAATATAACAAACGGATGGAGCTTCTTGATCGAGAGACGCCGCTGGAATTGATTTACAACCCCACCGTTAAGGGCTTCATAGATCTTTATGCAGTTAGAAAGCGTGCACTAACTTCCAGGGTAATGGGATTATCGCATGTGTATTTTCCTTTGTTTGAAGAAGCCCTTCAGAGGCATAATATGCCATTAGAACTGAAGTATTTGGCCGTAGTTGAGTCTGCTCTGAATCCAGGAGCTATTTCGAGAGTTGGAGCAGCCGGCTTATGGCAATTCATGTACCCAACCGGAAAAATGTATGATCTTCAGGTAGATTCTTATTGCGATCAGCGCATGGATCCCGCATTAGCAACCGATGCTGCTTGTAAGTATTTGAGTTTTTTATATGGGATGTATGATGATTGGAATTTGGCTCTGGCGGCCTACAATAGCGGCCCAGGGAACGTGAACAAAGCTATTCGTAGGTCTGGAGGTAAAAGAGATTTCTGGGAGATCAAAAGCTTTTTGCCTAAAGAAACACAAGGTTATGTGCCGGCTTTTATTGCCGTAAATTATGTGATGAATTATGCCTCAGAGCACAATATTTATCCTGAAATTCCAGCCTATACCTATTTTGAATGTGATACGCTTCATATAAAACATGCCATCAGTTTTGATCAGATTTCTGCCTATACAGGCATGACTTCTGAATCAATTGCCGAATTGAATCCAGTGTATCGCAAAGGCTATATTCCATGCACCAATGGGAATCAACATTTGCGTTTGCCTGTAGATCGCGTTGGTGTTTTTATGAGCAATGAAGCCAATATTTACGATTTCAAACCTGCTGCAACAGCAAATGTGCCAGAAGAAATTATTGCGCCCGCAAAAGTAGAATCAGATAAACTCACTTATAAGGTTAAAAGTGGCGATATGTTAGGCAAAATTGCTGATCGCCATGGGGTTACGGTTTCCAACATCATGAAATGGAACAATCTCCGTAACACCACAATTACGCCGGGTCAGCAGCTTGTGATCTATTCTAAAAATCCGCCATCAACCGCTGATAAATCGAGCACTAGCAATGCTTCAACGGGCAACAATACAGCGGCAAAATATCATACTGTAAAGAAAGGGGAGTCCCTCTGGATTATTGCCGATAAATATAAAGGGGTCAGCTTGGACGATCTGCGCCAACTCAACAAGGGTAAGAATTTGGACAAACTTCAACCCGGACAGAAAATAATTATTTCAAAGCATAGTTGATGAGCTTGTGTGCTAATCAAGTTCAAATGTTGACAAGCCCTTTAAAATATTTCAGAACGCAGAAAATTTTAAGTTTTTTATTTTTGCTCTTTCTGGTATCCTGCCAAGACGCTCAGCCGGTGAATCGAAGAGACATGCTGCCTGGCTACATTGGAAAGGCGGGTGAAGTTATGGTAATTATGGATGACATCTACTGGAATGGCACGGCAGGTGACGTTGTAAGAGAGGCTTTGAGTAAGCCCATTCCAAGCATGCCGCAGTTCGAGCGAATGTTTGATTATCAGCATTTTAATCATGCAAATTTTGATAAATTCATACATCCACATAGGAACATCTTGTTTGTAGATATTCGCGATAACATAAATTACAAAACCCCAAAAGTTCAGGTGATACAAGAGCAGTCTGCCAGAGATCAGATTGTGATCAATTGTTCTGCCATGACTGCTGATGATTTTATTCTTGAGTTTAAGAAGGTTTCGAGTGTTGTTAAAGACAGAATTAATGAAGCGGAATACAAGCGACTAATTAATTATTTTGAGGTATTTGGAAATAAAGAAGCCAGCGCTCAAATTCGTTTAGAAAGGCAAATTGAATTACTCTTTCCTGATTTGAGTAAAATAATGGAAAATCATGATGAGTTTGTTTGGGCCCATAAAGTCACTGCTAGGCCAAAAGACCAACAAATGCATGATGTTCAGCAGGGTATTGTTATTTACGAGTATCCTTACACGGATGATAGCACTTTCACCAAATCATTCTTGCTCAACAAAAGAGATTCTGTGTTTAAGAAGTGGATGCCAGGCCCTGATTTTGGGAGCTATATGACTACAGAACGTGTTCACGATGATCCCTTGATGATTGAAACAAGCATAGAAGGGAAATATGCTGTGGAAATGAGGGGTTTGTGGAAAATGGAGAATGCATTTATGGGCGGGCCATTTGTGTCATTAACAACATTTGATGAGCGAAGAGGAAAAATTGTAACCATAGAAGGCTTTGTATTCGCGCCAAAATTCGATAAACGGGAGTATCTTCGCGAAGTGGAAGCTTGTGTAAAAAGCTTTCATTATTCAAATCCTGAACAAACAAGTAAGTAGATGAAAATTACAAAAGGCAAAGTGGTAGAGTTGGAATACCAGCTTTACATTGATGACGAGGAGCGCGAACTCGTGGAAGATACCCGCGAAGATGGTTCGCTCAGTTTTATTTTTGGAACAGAACCCTTGTTAGAAAAACTTTCCAATACACTGGAAGGCTTGGAGGCAGGCGCAAACTTTGAAGTGTCGATTCCTTGTGACGAAGCCTTTGGTGAAGAGCTGGAGGATGCGTATGTTGAATTTCCGATCTCCGATTTCATTGTGGACGGTGAATTAGATGAAGAAGTACTCGAAGAAGGTGCTGTTGTTCCTTTTGAAGATGAAAATGGAGATGTAATGTACGGCGTAGTTGTAGAAAAGAAATTGAACTCTGTAGTGATAGACCTCAATCACCCTCTAGCTGGTGAAGATTTGGTTTATGAAGGCAAAGTGATTTCTGTGCGCGACGCTACCCCGGAAGATATGCAAGAGATCTCAGAAAACTGAGAATTTTAGACGAATTTTAAAAAGCCTCCGAGTTTCGGGGGCTTTTTTTGGATGTTCGCATTCCATAGTTCGTAAGTTAGAAAGCCTCGGAATTAATCAGCGTGAATCCTCTTTAATTTCATGCCGGAATAAATGACCATGAAAGAACCAAAAGTGAAAAGGGGCAGAAGCCAGTGGACAGCAG
>JBDNHP010000451.1:0-2178 GCA_041688765.1 Flavobacteriales bacterium | reverse complement strand
CTCTGCCTACACCGGATTGTTTTACTCCGCCAAAAGGAGTGCGCAAATCCCGAAGAAGCCAGCAATTAATCCAAACTATTCCGGCTTCTACGCGATCTGCCATACGATGTGCTCTTTTCAAATCATTGGTCCAAATGCTGCACGAAAGCCCATATATGGTGCTATTGGCAAGGTTGATGGCTTCATCCTCAGTGTTAAAGGCTTGTAATGTAACAACAGGACCAAAAATTTCTTCCTGATTGGTTCTGCATTTTTGATCGAGTCCTTCTATAACTGCGGGAGAAACAAAAAAGCCTCCCTCTACTCTATCTTTCAATTGCAAACGCTCGCCACCGCACAGAACTTTGCCTCCTTCCTGTTTTGCAAGATCGATATATGACAGCACTTTTTCCATGTGCGATTCTGAAACCAAGGCGCCCATTTTTGTAGCTGGATCAAGAGGATCGCCCACTTTCATTTTTGCAACTTTTTCAACAAATGCATCCCTGAATTTTTCATAGATACTTCGTTCAATCAATATTCTGGAGCCACATAAGCATATTTGCCCCTGATTGGAAAAAGAAGATCGAAGCGTAGTTCGAAGCATATCGTCAAAATCGCAATCGGCAAAAATGATGTTTGGGTTTTTTCCCCCGAGTTCGAGACTCAATTTCTTAAATTTTGGCGCTGCAATCGAGGCAATATGTTCCCCTGTTTTTGTTCCACCTGTGAAGGAGATGGCTTTTACTGAAGGATGTGAAACGATGGCATTTCCCAGCACCGGACCGGTTCCGTGTAAAATATTCAACACACCTGCGGGTAATCCTGCTTCAATGCAAAGTTTTGACAACAAATAAGCCGTCATTGGCGTAATTTCTGAAGGTTTTGCAATCACGCAGTTTCCCGCAGCTATGGCCGGGGCAATTTTCCAAGTAAACAAATACAATGGCAAATTCCAAGGCGAAATACAAGCAACTACTCCAATCGGTTTTCTGCTGGTGTAGTTGATTGCTCTGTTTTCCATTACGTGCGCCTCAGAATGGAAGTGCATTATTGCTGTGGCAAAAAACCTGATATTACTCTCTGCCCTTGGTATGTCCACTTCTGTAGCCAAAGACACTGGCTTTCCATTATCGATTGATTCAGCCAAGGCTAAAGCATCTAGATCACGAAGAATCAGGTCTGACAACTTCTCCATAATCCTTGACCGCTCGGTATAAGGCGTATTGCTCCATAATGGAAATGCCTTTTCAGCAGCATCTACTGCCATTTGCACATCTTTTTCTGAAGAGTCGGGTATAAATGAATACACCTTTCCGGTTGCCGGCTCGATATTATCGATGTAATTACCTGAAATTGGTGCTTGTAGCACTCCGTTGATATAGTTCTGAATCTTCTCCACAATGCATGATTGAGTTCTGAAAGTTAGGAATTTACAGGTTTAAGCCGGAGAATTTGGTAGTTAGAAGAGATTGCTTAAATTTGCAAACTCAAAATGCCGGAGTTATTGCCCGATGGTGTAACTGGCAACACGTCTGGTTTTGGTCCAGAAGAGTCCAGGTTCGAGCCCTGGTCGGGCAACTAAAGAAATCCCGAAGTTCAAATGAACTTCGGGATTTTTATTTTTAAGCCCAGCAAAATTAGCTAAGAGTTATTTCCTGCCCTGCCTATTTCATCTGTATATCAAACCACCACATTCACAATCCTCCCAGGTACCACAATGATCTTCTTCAATATTTTGCCTTCTAGATACTTTGCCATTAAAGGATTTTCCATCGCGGCAAGCTCAACATCTTTAGGGTTGAAAGCGGCTGGAACTTCCAATTGAAAACGCACTTTTCCATTAAATTGAACTGGATAGTTTACGGTATCACTCACAAGATACTCTTCAATCAACTTGGGCCAAGAAGCATCACAAACAGAACCTTGTTTGCCAAGTTTTTCCCAAAGCTCTTCCGCCAAATGTGGGGCATAAGGGCTCAATAAAACAGGTAAGGCCTCCAGAATTTCACGAGATTTGCATTGTTGCTCGATGAGGTCATTCACGCAAATCATCATGGCGCTCACAACGGTATTCCAAGAATAACGATCGAGATCCTCAGTGACTTTGTTAATGGCTTTGTGTAATGTTTTTAGCGAATCTTTTGATGCCTGACCATCTTCCACAGCCCAATTGCCGTTCTTATCATAATATAGTTT
>JBDNHP010000450.1:0-6978 GCA_041688765.1 Flavobacteriales bacterium | reverse complement strand
GGAAGACCAAATGTTGGGAAATCTACCCTCTTTAACCGACTCACTGAAACACGTGACGCTATCGTTGATCCTACTTCTGGCGTTACTCGTGATCGAAAATTCGGCAGAGCTATCTGGTCCGGAAAAGAATTCGCCATTATCGATACTGGCGGATACGCAATCCATTCCGACGACTCTTTCGAAGAAGTCATCCGAAAACAAGTCATTATTTCTATTGATGAAGCAGACTTAATCCTGTTCCTAGTAGATGTGCAAACCGGTATCACTGATCTTGATCAGGAAGTGGCCGATATTATCAGAAGGGTAGGAAAAAAAACTATCCTCGTTTCCAATAAAGTCGATACTTCCGACAAAGAATATGAATCCTCTGTATTCTATTCTCTCGGTGTGGGCGACCAAGTCTTTTCTATTTCTGCCAATAATGGCTATGGCACAGGAGATCTTCTCGATGAAATCATTCGAGTGTTACCCGTGGAATTGGAAAAAGACGAGGAAGAAGGAATTCCCAAACTAGCCGTTATCGGACAGCCTAACGTTGGAAAATCTTCTTTCATCAATACTCTCCTTGGGGAGGAACGAAACATAGTAACCAATATCGCTGGAACTACGCGCGACGCTTTGCACACCAGATACCAGGCCTTCGGTTTCGATTTCATGCTCATCGATACGGCCGGATTAAGAAAGAAAGCCAAAATTGACGACGCTATTGAATTCTATTCGACGGTAAGAACTATTCGTGCTGTTGCTGAAAGCGACGTTTGTCTCATCATGATTGATGCCTCAAATGATTTTAATAAACAAGATATCCAGATATTTTTTGATGCTCTTGAGCAAAACAAAGGAGTTGTGCTGTTGGTGAATAAATGGGATTTGATTGAAAAGGATACTAAAACAGCAGATGCCTGGACTAAAATGATCAAAGAGCGCATCGCCCCATTCAATGATGTTCCTATCCTATATACTTCCAATCTAACCAAACAACGTATCCTTAAGGCTGTGGAAGTTGCACTGGAAGTTTATGAGAATCGCAGACGAAAGATTCCTACTTCACAACTTAATGATGTGATGCAAGATATAATAAGTGCTTTTCCTCCTCCTGCATTAAAAGGGAAGCTGATTCGGATTAAGTACATGACGCAATTGCCAACACGTTTTCCTGCATTTGCCTTCTATTGCAATCACCCTCAATATATCAAAGAACCTTACAAGCGCTTTTTAGAAAACAAATTGAGAGAAAACTTCAATCTAACAGGTGCTCCGGTCAGAATATATGTAAGGGAGAAATAGGATTCATTATAAAATACATTGGGCGCTTTCAAATTCATTTTGGAAGCGCTTTGTCATTTGTATCAATTTTTAAAGTGGGAATTTCACAGAACCTATGCTTTTATGCTGAGGTAAATGAATTGGCTTGGATTACCTTTGTTGTATGCAACGGTTTATAAATTCTGGTATCGGTAGATTACGCCTAATCGCTTTTCTGGAAGGATTTTCATTGATTCTATTAGTATTCATTGGTATGCCTTTGAAGTATTTTATGAATCATCCTTCATTGGTGAAATCGCTTGGGCCAGTTCATGGGGCATTGTTCGTGCTATTCATAATATTGGTCATTAAGGAAAGCATAAGCCACAAATGGAAATGGACTAATACTGCACTTATCATATTCATTGGGAGTTTTATTCCATTGGGAACATTTTATGTTGATCATCGCTGGTTAAAGCCCAAACACAATTTGCTATAAGTAGAGGCTTATGCCACAGAGAAAAATGTTCTATCAATTCAATTCAAAAGACTAATCGAATCTGATTTCTGGATTCGTATTTCACATTACATTACTCATGTATTTTTGTTAAATACCTGAAATACAGCAATATAAATGGGTGTTTAGTATTTTCATCCGATTTCGTAGCGCTTTGGTTTTCATTGATAATCAAAAATGGGGTATAACGAACTGAATCTTTTCGTTCCTGGCATTACAAGTCCAATTCCTTCTGCCTGATCATCGCTGTGTTACATTCTTCTCAAAGGGTACCTCGGTTTATTCCAGACATTTCAATATTGAATGATGTTTAGGCCAAGGGCATTGTTAAAAGCTAACATTTTCTTTCGCCAAATGATGCTGAAAATCTATATCCAAATTCAAGCTCAGGTTCAAAATCTCACAGATAATATTCAATTAGAAATTGATTCACGTGAATGATTTACATGTAAGTTTCAATTTAAGGATATGAGCTATTTCAAAACACCGCCTTCGCTATCCTCTTTGTACTCTCCGATTTACCCATGGTATAATAGTGTAAAACGGGAACTCCTGCATCTTTGAGCTCGCGAGATTGTTTAATGCACCAGTCTATTCCGATTTCCTTTACTTCCTGATCATTCTTAGCGCGATCAACCAAATCAACCAGATCTTCAGGTAAGTCGATATGGAAGAAATGAGGAATTACATTCATTTGTTTTTTGGTTGTAATTGGCTTTAGTCCTGGAATAATGGGGATCGTAATTCCTTCCTGACGACAGCGGTCAACAAAATCGAAATAATGTTTGTTGTCGAAAAATAACTGCGTAACAACGTATTCAGCGCCCGCATCAACCTTCATTTTCAGATAGCGTAAATCGGCATTTCGGTTGGGTGCTTCAAAGTGTTTTTCGGGGTATCCGGCTACACCGATGCAGAAATCGGTAGGAGCCATTTTTGCCATTTCTTCATCCAAATAATCTCCATTATTCAGTTGTTTTACCTGATGTAATAAGTCTATGGCAAATCGATGTCCATCAGGCTCTGGGCGAAATTGCCCTTCCGATTTGATAGGATCGCCTCGAAGCACCAGTACATTATCAATGCCCAGAAAATCGAGATCGATTAAAGCATTTTCCGTTTCTTCTTTGCTAAATCCTCCGCAAATAATATGAGGCACAACGTCAATTTTATAGCGGTTCATCACCGCGGCACAAATCCCGACAGTACCCGGCCGTTTGCGCACTGTTCTTTTCTCCAATAATCCATTGCCTACATTCCGAAAAACATATTCCTCCCGATGATAGGTAACATCAACGAAAGCAGGAGAAAACTCCATAAGATCATCCATATTATTGAAAATGGAATCGATGTTCTGACCTTTGAGTGGCGGCAGAATTTCGATGGAGAAAAGCGTTTTTTTCGCTTGCTGAATATGTTCAGTAACTTTCAATGTTGAATTCTTTATTAGTTATTTAAATTCGGACTCAGCCATTTTCGGGCTTCATCTAGGCTTATGCCTCTGCGTTCCGAATAGCTCTGTAATTGGTCTTCGGCTATTCTTCCTAATCCAAAATATTTAGCTTCCGGATGAGCGAAGTAATATCCACTCACGGCAGCCGTTGGGTACATGGCTAGGTTTTCGGTAAGTATTATTCCAGTGTTCTTTTCGACCTTCAGCAATTGCCATATTGTGTTCTTTTCCAGATGATCCGGACAAGCGGGATATCCTGGTGCGGGTCTGATTCCCCGATAGGCTTCTGCAATTAATTCTTGCGCCGGCAAATGTTCTTCTGCAGAATATCCCCAATAGTCTCTTCTAACTTTTTCGTGCAGCCATTCAGCCGCTGCTTCAGCCAATCGATCAGCAAGTGCTTTAATCATAATGGCCTTGTAATCGTCATGATCAGCAATGGCTTCTTGAGCTAATGCTTCCGCACCAAAAATGGCTATAGCGAAACATCCGACATGATCTTTTAATCCGGACTCAAGGGGAGCAATGAAATCGGCTAAGGCAAGATTGGCTTGACCTTCAGCCTTGGCATTTTGTTGACGCAGTGTAATGAACTTAGATATAATTTCTTTTCGGGTTTCATCTGAATAGATCACAATATCATCGTCATGAGCATTGGCAGGAAAAATGCCAAATACTGCTTTTCCTTGAAGTTTTTGCTCAGTTATGATTGAGTCGAGTTCAATATTTGCATCATAGAACAATTGTTTTGCTTGTTCACCTACAACTTTATCTTCAAAAATTGATGGGTATTTTCCAAATAATTGCCATGTTTGAAAAAATGGAGTCCAATCTATGTAAAGTCGAAGATCCGTCAAACTAATTTCATGAACATTTTGTATGCTAGTAGTATTTGGAATGCTTATGTCTTGAGATCTCCAGTTTATTTGGTGTTTATTTTTTCTCGATTCATTAAAGCTGCGCAATGGTTTTTCATTCCTATGCTTTTCATAATTTGCTTTTACCTTGCTGTATTCTTCACTTATTTGGTTGAAATAAGTTAAGCGTTCTGATCCGATTAATTTCCCAGCTACGGGCACTGCTTTACTCGCGTCTAAAACGTGTACAATTGGTCCTTTATAATTCGGGCAAATCTTAACTGCTGTGTGAACCCGTGAAGTAGTAGCCCCACCAATTAACAGAGGGATGTTCAGGTTTAATCTAGTCATTTCCTTTGCTACATTCACCATTTCATCCAATGATGGAGTAATTAATCCACTCAATCCAATGATGTCAACATTTTCGTCTATTGCTCGTTTTAATATTTGATCAGCAGGCACCATTACACCCATATCAATTACTTCATAGTTGTTACATCCCAAAACAACACCAACAATATTTTTACCAATATCATGCACATCACCTTTTACGGTAGCCAAAAGAATTTTTCCAGCTGTTTGCCCTGACCCTTTCTTTTCTTCTTCTAGAAAAGGAGTGAGATAAGCGACAGATTTTTTCATCACTCTTGCGCTTTTCACTACTTGTGGAAGAAACATTTTTCCGCTCCCAAATAAGTCGCCAACTATATTCCTTCCAGCCATCAGAGGTCCTTCTATGACTTTTAGTGGAGACATATATTTTAGTCTAGCCTCTTCAGTATCTATCTCAATAAAATCAGTTATTCCTTTAACTAACGCATGAGCAAGTCGCGAATCCACATCTGATTTTCTCCATTGTTCCTCTTCTTCAATTGTTTTTTCTTTTCCTTTTACATGCTCTGCGAAAGTGACCAATCTTTCAGTGGCATCATCTCGTCGATCTAATAAAACATCTTCCACATGTTGAAGGAGATCTTTGGGAATTTCGTCATAAACTTCAAGCATAGCAGGATTTACAATTCCCATATCCATTCCTGACTTAATTGCATGATAGAGGAAAGCACTATGCATAGCTTCACGTAATGCCTGATTGCCTCTGAATGAAAAGGAAACATTACTCACGCCACCGCTAACATGGGCTGCGGGTAAGTGTTCTTTGATCCATTTGCAAGTGCGGAAATAGTCCAAAGCATAGCTTCGATGCTCTTCTATACCAGTAGCAACTGGAAATATATTGGGGTCAAAAATGATGTCGGATGCTGGAAATTTTACTTCATCCACCAATACGCGATATGCTCTTTCGCAAATGCTTATCCTTCGTTCGTAGGTGTCTGCCTGTCCATCCTCATCAAAAGCCATCACCACCACTGCTGCACCATAACGTTTTACTAGTTTGGCCTGACGCTTAAATTCCTTTTCACCTTCTTTCAGTGAAATTGAATTTACGACGGATTTACCTTGTACTACTTTGAGACCTGCTTCTATCACTTCCCATTTGCTCGAATCGATCATAATTGGAATTCTTGCAATATCGGGTTCAGCAGCAATGAGATTTAGAAATTTAACCATGGCAGCTTTCGAATCCAGCATGCCCTCGTCCATGTTTACATCGAGGATCTGAGCGCCATTTAATACTTGTTCACGCGCAACTGCAAGAGCATCGTCAAATCTGTTCTCTTTGATTAATCTTAGAAATTGTCTAGAGCCAGTGACATTAGTTCGTTCACCGATATTCACAAAATTGGAATCTGCGCGAACAACCAGTGGTTCCAGTCCGCTTAGCAATAGGGTAATTTTATTTTCTTCTTTCAATCCGAGCTCAATTGACATGTTCTTCTGCGCTTTTTCTTTGTTGATAAACATCCACTAATTCGGCGATTTTTCGAATATGTTCAGGTGTGGTACCGCAACATCCACCAATAATATTAACAAGATTTTTTTCGAAGTATGTCTTGATTTGGGCAGCCATTTTTTCAGGACTTTCATCGTATTCTCCCATCGCATTTGGTAATCCGGCATTCGGATGCGCAGAAATTTTAAAAGAAGTATTTTGAGCTAACACATCAAGATGTGGCAATAATTGTTCAGCTCCTAGGGCACAATTAAATCCGACGCTGAAAAGTGGAATATGCGATACAGAAATCAAAAATGCTTGTGCAGTTTGTCCGCTCAAGGTTCTACCTGATGCATCCGTAATTGTTCCGCTAACCATAATCGGCAATTCGATCCCACGCTCATCATAAACTTCTTGTATCGCAAATAAAGCAGCTTTCGCATTTAATGTGTCGAATATTGTTTCAACTAATAATGCATCCACACCGCCATCAATCAATCCTTTGGCTTGTTCCTTGTATGCATCACGAAGTTGATCGAATGTGATGGCTCTATATCCGGGATCATTAACGTCGGGGGAGAGGGAAGCAGTTTTATTGGTGGGGCCGATTGCTCCTGCTACAAATCGGGGTTTGTGAGGATTTTTTGCAGTCCATTCATCAGCGCATTTTCGGGCAATTTTAGCACCCACCATGTTCAATTCATAAGCTAGTTGAGGCAAATGGTAATCTTCCTGCGATATGCTAGTTGAATTGAATGTATTTGTTTCTGCGATGTCAGCACCCGCTTCAAAATAGGCGTCGTGTATAGCTTTTATAATATCGGGACGGGTAAGATTGAGCAGATCATTATTGCCTTGAAGGGGGTAAGAATGATCTTTAAATCTGTTTCCACGATAGTCCTCTTCCAGCAACTTGTATTGCTGGATCATGGTGCCCATTGCACCATCGAGAACGAGGATTTTTTGGCTTGAAGCCTCTTGTAATTTCATATTTGATAATAAGGCTTACAAGAGTGCGGAGCGACGGAATCGTCTTCTTACTCATCTTCACCCAATTGCTTGGGATAGGAAT
>JBDNHP010000449.1:0-2406 GCA_041688765.1 Flavobacteriales bacterium | reverse complement strand
TAAAGACATGAAAAAGGCAGGTATGAAATTGATCGATTGTCAGCTCTACACCTCCCACCTCGCTTCTTTAGGTGCTGTTGAAATTGGAAGAAAAATATTCATCAAACAATTAGAAGATTGCCTTACAGGGGGCACTTTCAAAGGAAATTGGACAGATTCAGCACAATGGCCAATGTATCAACCATGTTAAAAAGGTATCTTGAATATCGCTTTAAACAAAAGCATTGGAAGTTTTCTGGACACTTACCAAAGCGAATCAAGAAGTGCATTATACTTGTTGCTCCTCACACCAGCAGAGAAGATTTTTTTATTGGGGTAGCTGTTTCAGGCTTAAGTCATTACTGCGTAAACATATTGGTTAATCAGAAGCATTTTGTTTTTCCGACCTCCATTATTCTTAAAAAATTAGGCGCTATACCTTATGATCCTTTGGATGAATCCGCTTTAGCTAGCACATTAGAAAAAGAATTCAAATCTGCAAAAAGTAAGGCTCTTGCAATAGCTCCGCAGGCAGGACAGCAAAACCCGGATAAATGGAATACCGGATTTTACGATTTCTCATTGAAATCAGGAATACCTATCGCTCTGGCAGGATTGGACTATAGAAGAAAAATAGTAAAGCTCCATTCTTGGTTTAATGTTTCTGGCGATAAAGAGCGAGATCTCAATTATATTCGCAATTTTTTTGCTGATATTGAAGGGAAGCATTCGGAACGTGATGTGCATCGAAACAATCCTCAAGATTCTAAGGTGTTGAAAAGTCGTCCTAATAAAATCACTAACAATTTAGGCTGAGCATTTTAGCTTTAATAGTCGGGAAAATCAGGATTGACAGTACATTTACGCATTACACTAGTTTTGAGAAGGTTAAAAAATTGTCAATAAAACCTTAAGAAATCTCTTCTTTCTCAGGTAATTGCTTTCTATCTTGCGGTTCTATTCAATGCAATACCATCCTGCTGTATTTTTCTGATTTTCAGTTTAATTTCAGTCGGCTCTTACTAAACCTTATTAATAGCCTTAGCCCATGGATAAGTACGATTATCTCATTCTTGATATTATTCAGGAGCACAAGCAGAGTCAACACGGAAGTATTAATCTCGCATCCCTCGAGCACACTTTTTGGAAACGAATAGAAAAGGACGATTCTCTTAGCATTGGCGATGCCAGAGTAGGAGAACGCATTACTAATCTTTTCCTAAAAGGCATGATTCAAATAAAAGATGGGTATTCACTCAGCAAAAAGGGCCGAGAAGAGATTAGTTATCAGCTACAATAGGCCATTTATATACTCATTTCCCACTTTAGTCTAATTATGCGTTAATTACTTGATAGTTAGCGTCCTTGTAGGTAATTTCACTTTATGATTCAGCCTACACCGGAACTATTAGAAAAGCTTGTAATTCAACTCTTTGATGACTTAATTGATGAGTGTTCTGTGAAGCACCAACACATGCTCAATGGGACTAGAAATGCTGCTAGGACGCTGGTTAAGGACACAATTCAGGTAAAACAAGAACTAATTGATCGTGTAAGATCTCTCCGTGAATTGAGAGATGCCAACAACATCATTGAATTTAAGCGTCTTAACACTGAAGTACGTTATCAAAGTTTGCGTATTCTTGAAAGAATGCGAGAACTTGGAATCTGATCCTCCAATTTGAAGAATGCTTTTGATAACTTAGCGCGGAATTCTTCCGTCTATGAAAATCAAATACACCCTAAGCCTGAGCCTCATTGCAGTGCTCTTCTTTAATTCGTGCAAAGAAAAACAGGCTGATGGCAAAAGTCCTGATAAAGTCATCAACAGCATCTTACCTGAAGGTAGGGCTGATATTTACACTCCTGTTCAATTAAGTACAGACCTTTCGAAGATCTCGGAGGAAAGCCTGCAAATTCTCCCTCTGCTTATTGAAGCAGCAAGCATCATGGATGAGATTTTCTGGATACAAGCCTATGGCAACAAGGACTCATTACTTCCTTTTATTGCTGATGAAAAAGCAAAACGATTTGCTGAAATGAATTATGGTCCTTGGGATCGATTGGACGGAAACAAACCCTTTTTGGAAGGAATCGCTGAGAAACCTGCCGGTGCTAACTTTTATCCGCTTGATATGACCAAGGAAGAATTGGACGCATGGGTGAATCCGCACAAATTGAATCCTTATACCCTGGTTCGCAGAGACGATAAAGGCAAATTAAAAGTAGAGTGGTATCATGAAGCTTTTGCAGAACCTCTTAATCGCGCAGCAACACTTTTAGAACAGGCATCAAAACTCACAAAGAATAAAGAGTTTGCGTATTATCTTAACATCCGTGCTGAGGCTTTGAGAAAAGATCGTTACAAACCCAGTGACATAGCTTGGTTGAAAATGACTGATAACGAATTAGATATCATCATTGGCC
>JBDNHP010000054.1:0-3128 GCA_041688765.1 Flavobacteriales bacterium | reverse complement strand
CATTTGTTGAGCTAACCTTGCATCGTAAAGCATTACTGGAACAATTGCAGAATCCCCGTCTTTAATATCGAAACCTGCTTTGCGAATTCCTTCTTTGAAATATCGAGTATTCACTTCGAGTTTATCGCGCAATTCAGTCGATTCGCTCAAAATATCAAGCACAGCTATCGATGCCCCAACAATACAGGGGGCCAGGGAATTAGAGAAAAGATAAGGGCGAGAACGCTGACGGAGCAATTCAATAATTTCTTTCCGACCCGAGGTAAATCCGCCCATGGCTCCACCAAGTGCTTTGCCAAGAGTACCTGTAATTATATCTACTCTACCAATTACATTTCTCAGCTCAATTGTTCCTCTGCCTGTTTTGCCAATAAATCCGCTAGCATGGCATTCATCTACCATCACCATTGCATTGTATTTGTCGGCGAGATCGCAAATCTTATCTAATTGAGCAACAAAGCCATCCATCGAGAAAACACCGTCGGTAACAATCAGCTTAAATCTGGCGCCTGAAGCAGCTTTGAGTTGCTCTTCCAAATCGGCCATATCATTGTTTTTAAATCGATAGCGCTCAGCTTTGCACAATCTTACACCATCAATGATGGATGCGTGATTTAGTTCATCCGAAATAATGGCATCTTCAGCTCCCAATAAAGGTTCAAAAACGCCACCATTGGCGTCAAAAGCGGCGGCATAAAGAATGGTGTCCTCAGTTCCGAGAAATTTGGCCAGTTTATCCTCTAAGGTTTTATGAATATCTTGAGTGCCACAAATAAAGCGAACAGATGACATTCCAAATCCGTGAGAATCAAGAGTTTTGTGTGCCGCTTCAATCACTCTTGGATGCGATGAAAGCCCCAAATAATTATTGGAGCAAAAATTTATCACCTCCTGTCCGGTGCTAATGCGTATTATCGCATCTTGTGTAGAAGTAATGATTCTTTCTTTTTTAAATAATCCCTCAGCTTCAATTTTGCTAAGCTCTTGTTGAAGATGGTCTTTGAATGTGCCGTACATAATTATGGAAATGTGCTGCAAGTTAAGAAAGCTGTCGCAATCAGAACAATACTTCAATGCGCATAATAGCGAAAATGAATGCGGATTAAAGATTCTTTACGAACTTGTGCCATCAATGCAAAGCATACGCCACCAAATAGAGCGACTTATAAAATGGCTGACTGGCCTGCCACAGAAGCACTTTTTGCTTATTCTGGCAATAGTGGTTGGTTTTATGGCAGGGATGGTTGCGGTTATTCTCAAAAATCTGGTTTATCTGGTCCGGGAACTTCTCACCATAGGGTTTACCAAAAACTTCTACAACATTCTTTATTTCTTTTATCCTTTAGTTGGTTTACTACTAACTGTTTACATAGTTAAAAGGGTATTAAAAAAGGAGCCCGGATCGGGTATTCCTGTGGTGCTCTCAGCAATTTCGAAAAGACAAAGCACGCTCAAGCGACATAATATTTACAGTGCCTTATTAACGAGTTTTGTTACTGTTGGATTTGGTGGCTCTGCAGGACTGGAAGCCCCCTCAGTGCAAACCTCCGCAGCGTTGGGTTCAAATTTGGGAGCAGCATTTAAACTGAATCATAAAACGCGCACTTTGCTCATTGGTTGTGCCGCCGCTGGTTCTATGGCGTCAATGTTTCAGGCGCCTGTTGCTGCTATTGTATTTGCGGTGGAGGTAATCATGATTGATCTTACTACTGCCACCATGGTTCCCATTTTACTTGCCTCAATTTCTGCATTGATTACCACCACTTTTTTTCTCTCTGATAGTGTACTTTTTAATTTCGATTTTAGAGAGAAATTTAGTTTTTCTGAAATCCATTATTATGTATTGTTGGGCATATTTACCGGTATTTTCTCTGTTTATTTCAATCGAATATTTCTAGGTGGAAAAAAATTGGCATCCAATTTTAAAAACCCATATAAAAAAGCCCTTGCCGGTGGATTGCTGTTAGGTATCCTGATTTTTGTGTTCCCACCACTTTACGGTGAGGGTTATGAGATGATTAATGCGATGTTGTCTAATGATTTGTCAAAAATTGCAGAAGGTTCTGTCTTTTATGATTATCGAGATAATATTTATGTGATGCTGCTCTTTTTAGCCGGGATTATCGTTTTTAAAGTAATCGCAACTACCATAACACTAAACACCGGTGGGATTGGTGGGATTTTTGCACCTTCCTTATTTGTTGGCGCATCCTTAGGATATTTCTTTTCCCGCTTTTTCAGTTATTTTCAGATCAAAGATTTACCTGTTGGTAGTTTTACGCTCGTTGGAATGGCTGGACTGCTAGCCGGAGTGCTCCATGCGCCTTTAACTTCAATTTTCCTAATTGCAGAATTAGCAGGTGGCTATGACCTCTTTGTTCCGCTTATGCTTACTGCGGCAATTTCCTATTACACGGCAAAAGCATTTAATAAGCATTCTATTTTTAATGTTGAATTGGCTGAAAGAGGCGAGCTTATAACGCACAATAAAGATCAGGCAGTACTCACGCTCATGAATCTCTCCTCTGAAATTGATAGAGATTTTAAAGTTATTCATGCCGATCAAAGTTTGGGCGAATTAGTGCAGATTATTGCCAAAACAAATAGAAATGTTTTTCCCGTTCTTGACCCTGCTGGAAATCTATTGGGTATAGTAACTCTAGACGATATCAGGCAACTTATGTTTGATAGCAGTCAATACGGAGAAATTAAGGTTCATACGCTAATGTCGCATCCCCCGGAAATTGTTTATCCAAGCGATAAAATGTATGCCGTAATGAGTAAATTTGATTTCAGTGGGGCTTGGTATTTACCTGTTTTGGATGGGCCCAAATATATTGGCTTCGTTAGCAAGTCGAGAATCTTAGCAGCCTACAGGAAAAAATTGGTGGAGTATTCCAATGACATTGTGTGATCTGTAAAAAATGTAAAGGCCCCTATTTTGTTTCATTTGGTATCCAGTTATTATCTATGTTTTCTTTTGGGACTTAGAATAGTCTGGCAAGGTCTCATTCCGTTCTTCACTTTTATTTCAAAAATAAAAAGCGCTCTGCTGAATTAAAAAACACTTAATTATGAATCTGATTTCAATGATTTCTGAAACTTAAAAAAGATGTTTTGAACTTTAT
>JBDNHP010000448.1:0-1941 GCA_041688765.1 Flavobacteriales bacterium | reverse complement strand
CCATTCCATCAATTGGCTCTATTACCTGACCCGACCATTTGTACTCAAGATTTTCCATTGCTGGGAATCTCATTCTAGTCCATTTAATCAGCTTGATAAATCTCTCTTCTTCGGGAATATTTTCATCATCTGCCTGACCTACTTTATGGTCTTCGCCTCCGGAAATTAATAAGTCGTATGTGCCATCAAGTTCTTGCAAGCGCACATAATGATAGGGCGAGCCGATCCATTTTGAGTTTTTATTTCCCGTGTCCCACCATAAAGCGTAAGGCAATAATCCTTTGGGAATTTTAGCTCCTATAACATAGGTGCGATAAGCCCATTGCTTCGTGTGCATGGAAACCCAATCATTCACTGGTGTATTGGTAGCAACAACAATATGTTTTGCTCCTATTTCAAATCCATTTGCTTTTGCTCCTTCTTTTGTGATGTCCTCTGCTTTTGTTTCGGTGTAAATTTTTCCTCCCATGGCAGTGATTGCATCTGCGAGCCCTTTCAAGTATTTCATAATATGAAACTGACCTTGTTCAGGAAATTTGATACACCATTTTCCTTCTTCTGATTCTAATGCTGGAACTTGCTCTAACATTTCTGTCAGCAGTCCGGCACTTTGTGTAGCGGAATATTCCTTTTCTAAAGTTTCTTTCGAATCGTTTCCGCTTAAAAATAAATATCCCGGAACTCTTTTAAAATTGCAATCAATATTTTCATGTTTTACGACATTCGCAATAAACTGTATTGCTTCCATGTGGCTGTTCGCAGCGAGCATGGCTTTTTCTTTTCCGAATATTTTTTCAAGCTTAAAATAGCGATCGTCTAGTGCGCATGTAATATGTGCTGTTGTTCTGCCAGATTCTCCGCTGCCGAGGTATCCATCTTCCACTAAAACTATATTTCGACCTGCTTTTAACAAACAGTATGCTGTTGTTAATCCAGCTATTCCGCCACCGATTATCAAAATGTCGGTTTCAATATTCTGTTGGAGTTTTTCAAAAACAATTGGCAGTGTTGAATCAGTCCAAAACGATTTATTTTGTCCTGATGTTATATTGCCGTCTATTGGTTCGTCTGATGAAGTGCTCATTCTTTTTTAGCTAAAGAGTTGTTTCGTTTTTGAAATGCGAAAGCTGCTTAGGTTAAATTTGTTTAGTGGGAACTCCAGTATAAACGGCTCACAAACTCGCCTACCTATTCGTTGGTCATAGTGAGAAGGTTGGAAAATCACTATGTTTTTGCTGCCAATTACGCCAACCTGACATATACTGATTCCCACTAAACTAAATTTAATCTTATTTTAAATGAGTGCTATTTTGAAATGATATCTGCTATAGCATTGCTTGATCCGATTGCTTTTGAATCTCTGTCGAGAGTCAATAAGATACCCAATCTTCAGAAGCGGCGATGAACGGATAGCATTCATAACAACACTTTATATTAACCCTATGGGTGTAGTTGGGTTCATGCCAGCCGAATCATAGAAGGCAGGACTCAGATGAACCATTAAAGTACACTTTTTCCCTGCAGGGCCTTTATTACAATTGCTATGATGGCAATAACTAGAAGGGCATGAATAATACCTCCTGCGCTATAAGCAAAAAAGCCAATTGCCCATGCAATGATTAGAACTACTGCGATGATGTAAAGCAAATTTCCCATGTCTTTGTATTTAATTAGTTAAAAACTGAATATACTCAATAAAATATTATCGACTCTGATTTGAGCTTTGGCTTTTGTTCCGGTTAGTTTCACTGCCGTCTTGTTCACCTTGTTTTTTGCCAGTAGTGTTTTTGGACTTGTTCTGCCCTTTCGAAGATTCTCCCTTAGCTACGTTTGTTGAAGAAGATTTATCTTGTTCTCTTTGGTTGCCTTGGTTTTTTCTACCCTCATTATGTTGTTGACCTGTAGGAGTTTTTTGGTCTTTTTGACTTTGTGCCATTATAT
>JBDNHP010000447.1:0-1242 GCA_041688765.1 Flavobacteriales bacterium | reverse complement strand
GGCGGCAGCGGAGGCGGAGGCTATTCCGGTGGTGGAGGTGGTGGAAACAACTGCAATGGTGCCGGTGGTGGCGGAGGTTCATATAATGTCGGAACCAACCAAAACAATAATGCAGCTGCACAAAATGGAAATGGCTTTATAACTATCACATATACGCCCAATGGTGTTCCAGCATGTAACGCCGGATGCACAGATCCTCTAGCTTGCAATTATAATAACTTGGCCGAAGTGGAAGACGGTTCTTGCAATTATCCGGATGGATGTATTGATGATTCTGCATGCAATTACGATCCTGCAGCAAATTGTGATAATGGAACCTGCACTTTTGCCGGTTGTGATGATCCTGATGCATGTAATTTTAATGCAGAAGCCGCTTGCAATGATGGCACTTGCGAATACATAATTGACTGCGCAGGTATATGCGGTGGAACGTATGTTCAAGACCTCTGTGGAAATTGCTATGATCCAAATAATGTTAGTGGCGAAAATTTTACTGAAACATTTAATTATTCTGGTTCTATTATTTTATGGACCGTACCACAAGGTGTTTTATCAATACGCCTCAGTGCCGCTGGAGCTCAAGGTGGTGGAGGCGGTGGTAGTGGAGCTTACATGTCTGGTGATTTTTCAGTTAATTCAGGTCAAATACTCAAATTATTAGTTGGTCAACAAGGCCAAGCTGCTCCAAATCAAGTTGGAAACGGAGGTGGCGGTGGCTCATTTATTTCATTTGATGATAACACTCCCCTACTCATTGCAGGTGGTGGCGGTGGAACCGGACATAATCTTAGTAATGCAGGATATGCAAATATCGGCGGGAACATAGGTAATTCCGGTTCTGCAGGTCAATACAACGGCGCAGGTGCAGGTGGCATTAACGGAAATGGAGGTGCTGTTTCATTTACCGATGGTGGAGGTGTTCCCAATGGAGGTGGTGGTGGAGGACTTCTCACCAATGGAGGCTCTAGCGGAGCAGCCAATGGTGGTTTGGCATTCATTAATGGTGGTGTTGGTGGAAATAGCACTGGTGGTTTCGGTGGAGGTGCTGGGTCTAATCTGTTCATATACGGATGTGGCGCTTCTCCACATGGCGGCAGCGGAGGCGGAGGATATTCCGGGGGCGGAGCTGGAGGCACAAATTGCAATGGCGCAGGAGGTGGCGGCGGTTCCTACAATATCGGAACCAATCAAAATAATATTGCAGCCAATCAAAATGGAAATGGCTATATAACCATTGAATAT
>JBDNHP010000446.1:0-5255 GCA_041688765.1 Flavobacteriales bacterium | reverse complement strand
ATATCAGGGTTCGACCGAGCAATGGCGAGTCCAATTCTTCCAATTGGCTTATCTGGTAATCCATTTTTTGAATCGCGTTCCTGCCAAGTTTTCCCTGCGTCAAAACTTACATATAGCCCTGAGCCCTCGCCTCCTGAGTTGAATGTATAAGGTTTGCGCCCATATTCCCACATGGCTGCGATGAGTTTATCAGGATTTTCAGGGTCCATCACCAAATCAGCGCAGCCCACCCCATCATTAACATAAAGTACTTTCTCCCAATTTGCGCCACCATCCATAGAACGGTAAACCCCTCTTTCAGGATTTTTACCCCAAGCCGAGCCCATTGCAGCCACAAATATGATGTCAGGATTGAAGGGGTGAATGATGATGCGGTGAATAATCTTGGTAGCTTCAAGCCCCATTAGCTTCCATGATTTTCCTTTGTCGATGCTCTTGTAAATTCCAGCACCGCTGCTCATTGAGTTTCTTGGATTTCCCTCTCCTGTTCCAACCCAAATAACGCTAGGATTTCGTTGGTCTATGGTTACTGCGCCAATGGCAAGGGATTTTTCTTTGTCGAAAAGTGGCTCCCAAGTAACTCCAGCATTTTCTGAACGCCATACCCCTCCTGATGCCGTTCCTGCATAAATAATGGCCGGATTATCAATAATTGCATCAATGGCCGTTACTCTTCCACTACTTCCAGTTGGCCCAATGGACCTCATGTTCATGTTATTAAATAAATTCAAATCTACATTCTGGGCTAGAGATGAGATGGTGCTACATGAGATTGCAAATGCTGAAAGAAAAATTCTAATCATAACGAAGCAGGTAAGTGACAAATATATGTTCCTTGGCGAAATATTCGACTCCGCTTGTAACTTCGCATAACCATTGGTAAAAAAACCTATGGAATGTTTATCTTGCTCCTGTGACTCAGCGAATATTGCACATCACATCATGGTTTCCGTCTAAGGAAAATCCGGCTGAAGCGATTTGGATTAAACGTCATATCGAATCACTTGATCCCTTTTTCGAACAAGATATTTTTCATGTTGAGCTTAAAACGGGAAAATTTCGTTTACTAAAATCCAAAAACGAAAATATAGAGACCTATAAGCTGAGCATTCCTGCAAACTCTTATCAACTCAAAGAAATACTAGCTTTCTTTATCATATTCTTCAAACTTCTTAGAAGAAAGACAAGTAAATATGATTTTATCAATTTTCACATTGCCTATCCCAACCTCGTTTATTTATCAATGATAAGATCTTGGTTTAGAAGCAGATGGGTAATTACAGAGCACTGGAGTGCTTATCACTATCATTTTCACAGTTCTAAAAAGCTAAAAAGAATCAAGGCCATTTTTAAACGAAACATAGCTCTAATAACGGTTTCTGATAGATTGAGAAGGGATATTGAAAATTTTGCTGATACTAAAATAGCGAAAGGGATTACGATTCCAAATGCGGTGGATATAGGAATTTTCAGATTTAATAATTCCCCATTGCAAAATCACTTTCTCATGGCTTCATTTTGGAAATGGCCTAAATTACCATTCCCGGTTTTTGAAGCCATAAGCGAACTAAAATCTAGAGGGGTTCATATTTCTGTACGAGTAATTGGCTATGGGCCTCTGATGGAAGATATGAAAACAAAAGTTGCCGAATTAAACCTAAATGAGAACATTTCATTTGTTGGATACATGAATGCCGAACAAATTGCTGAGGAAATGAATGTTGCAATGGCTTTCCTATTGCCCAGTGAACACGAAACTTTCAGTGCAATAACTGCGGAGGCCCTTTGTTGCGGACTGCCTGTAATAGCTAGCGATACAGGGGCACTTTCTGAAATTATAAATCCTTCTAATGGAATAGCAACAAATAACAAGAATTGGGAAAACGCTTTAAGTGAATTTTTATTAAACAATAACTATAACAGACAAGCCATTTCAGATTCAGCTCATGCCCGGTTTTCTATGGAAAAAGTAGGGAACCTATATTCTGGATTTCTCAAAGATTTGCATAATGAAAGGGATTGAGAAAAAGAATATATTGATAATTTCACCGGAAGCATGGGGGACTTGTTTTGTTTCCAAGCATCATTATGCCATCAATCTGGCAAAAAATGGAAACAAGGTTTTCTTCATGGCTAAGAATCAAAAAACAGGCACTGAAATAACATCAGGTCTTATCCTTTTGGATTTGCCAGAAATACCAAAAGGGCTCAGGTTTTACCCTACATTTCTAAGAAAAAATATTCATAGAAAAATAGGGAATAAGCTCAGTAAGATGGCGGGCTGTAATTTTGATTTGATTTGGAGTTTTGACAGTTCTGTGTTATTTGATCTCGAATGTATTGGCCCTAAAGCTTTCAGAATATTGCATGTGGTAGACTTAAGTATGGAGTTTGAGTGGGAAAAAGCTGCTCAATCGGCTAATCTATGTTTGGGTAGTAGTACATTGATTGTAAACAGGCTTCAATCTATTAATCATAATTCACATTTCATTCAACATGGTGTGGAAATTTATGAAAGGACGGTAATTACATTTAAAAATGATCGCAAAAGGGTAATGTATGCCGGCAATCTGAACATTAAATATTTGGATAGACCTAGGTTAATCAGATTAGTAGGTGAATACCCCGATGTTGACTTTCACTTTATAGGCGATCAGGGTCATGACAACCTCAGTGAGAAAGGATCTGATAGGCTATCAGATTTACTTCGAGCTAAAGAAAATGCCATTTTCCATCAAGCTATGTCGCCCAATGAATTAAGAAATTGGTTATACTCCTCCGATGTTTTACTTATTTGTTATAATCCTTTATATTATGATCAAATATCTAATCCACACAAGGTGATGGAATACTTGAGTTGTGGCAAACCCATACTCTCCACGATATTAGATGAATATAAAAGTAATACTGATTTAATTGCCATGTTAAATGATGAGGAAACCTATATTTCAAAGCTTAAAGAACTCCTAGTAGAAGATGATTTTGAAAAAACAAAATCGAGAATTGCATTTGCCAATAACAACATCTATTTCAAACAATTAGAGAGGATATCGAAGTTATATTATAATACTTTAAATAATAATAATTAATTTGAAAAGAGTATTATTCATAAGCATAGCTTTTCCGCCCAAAAATGATCCGGAATGCTTGCAGGTAGCGAAATACTTTCGCTATCTATCTAGGGCAGATCTTAAGATTGATGTGGTTACATCATCGAATCCGACGTTGAATATGGCTTTTGATGCTAAATTGAGTGATTATGATTCAGGATATGATCAAAAAATAGAAATTGCAGTTAAGGAAAATAAATATCTCAATTACATTTTTCGCAAAACGGGTATAGTCAAGTTAAATAAGCCAGATAGCAAATACAGATTCATTAGAGGTGATAATCAAGTGATAAAGGAACTTCGAAATAAACCGGAAGTTATTTATTCTCGCTCTTTCCCTATCAGTTCTACTTTATTGGCAGAAAAGCTGGTAGATTACTACCAAGTTCCATGGATTATACACTTAAGTGATCCTTGGACTCTGAGTGCTATTCATGATTATGGCGGAGATTTGAAAAAATGGCATGAATCAAGGGAACGAAGAGTGTTTAGTAAAGCTGATTCCATTTGTTTTACTTCTCGTCAAACAGTGGAGGCCTATTCCAATAAGTATCCTGAGTACACATCAAAGTTCAAATTATTTCATAATGTTATTGATCCAAAAATTCAAAAATCAAGCATCCCTGTGATGGATGGGACTTTGAATTTCACCTATACTGGTGGTCTTGCAGGGAGCAGAAGTGCGGAGCCTATTTTAAAAGCCTTTAAAACACTGTACAATTCTGATCCAAAAATATTTGATAATGTGTTGCTTCATTTTGCGGGCAGCATAGATCGATTTAACATGAGCATTTTCTCTAGATATCCCTTGCCATTTCTGAGAACTACAGGGGCCTTGTCTTTTGAAAAAGCTATTGCTTTGCAAGATTCAAGTCAGGTGTTACTTCTCATCGACACTCCCATTCCCATTGGAGAAACAGCTTTCTTTTTGCCTTCGAAATTACCTGATTATCTTGCTTCAGGGAAGCGCATCATTGCCATAACGAATAAATATAGTCCGAGTGATGATTTTATTGATGTCTCATTCGGAGATAAATTCTATTATGGCGAAAATCAATCTCTGGGAAACGCAATACTTACGTGTATAGCGGCATTTAATCGCAAAGACACCGGGTATTTCGTTAATTCCAAAGCGCTGCCCGCAATTTTTGAAGCACCTTACCAGGCAAAGCGATTAGCAGAACTTCTGGAAAATACCATTGCAACAAACAAAGAATAGCTCCATAAGAATATAATATACTATTTTGGAGCCATGAAGAAGAGAATTGGAATAGTAGCAGGAACGAGGCCCGAAGCAATCAAATTGGTCCCCGTTTACTACGCCTTGCAAGATTCTGAAAGTTTCAGCGTTTCGTTTATCTCGACTGGACAACACAAGGAAATGCTCGACCCTATACTTGGCTTCTTCAATATTCAACCGGATTTTGATTTCGGATTAATGCAAAGTGCTCAAGGACTGGCTTCCTTAAGTGCAAGATTATTAGATGCTTTCGACCAATTGTTTTCTATAAATCGTTTTGATTTGATAATTGTTCAGGGCGACACTACAAGTGCCTTCATTGCTGGATTATCCGCCTATTACAAGCAAATTCCCATTGCTCATATAGAGGCGGGATTGCGCACTCATGATATTTATGCTCCTTTTCCGGAGGAAGTAAACCGAAGATGCATAAGTACTTTCGCCAATTTGCATTTTGCACCAACAGCGTTTGCAGAGAAAGTTTTGCTGGATGAAAATCGCACAGGAGTTCACATGGTAGGCAATACCGTTATAGACAGTGTTGAGTTATGCAAATCCATGCTTAATAAGTCACAAGAACATTATCTGTTTAAGCTCGAAGAATGGCTCAATAGCGAGTCAAGGATAGTGGCTATAACGGCCCATCGTAGAGAACAATTTGGGATTGGTTTAGAACACATTTGTGAAGCCATCAAACAGATCGCAGAATCACATCCTGAAATAAAATTTCTGTTTCCAGTACACATGAATCCGGCCGTTGAAAAGCAGGTTTTTAAGGTGCTAAAAGATGTGCCCAATATCAGCCTTTTGAACCCCATGAATTACGATGAATGGATTTTCATACTTCAGCGCTGCTATTTGATTCTAACGGATTCGGGAGGCATTCAGGAAGAAGCATTGGCCTT
>JBDNHP010000445.1:0-5198 GCA_041688765.1 Flavobacteriales bacterium | reverse complement strand
TGAGAAAGAGAGATAGAGTGCAATCGCACACGCCATACCAAACGAATCAATTGATGTTGAAATCAGAAAAAATTTGCATAGCTTTCAGTGTCAATGTTTTAACCTTTTTTGAACTAGGATTTATTTGCTTGAAGATTGTTAATTATCAGAGGTATTTAGCTGATAACCAATTAATTAAAATTGCCCATTTTCCAAAAAAGTTTTATTTGGGTGCTTTGATCTTCATTTTTTCATTGAGTACTCTCGCCCAATCGGAGTATGCCCCACCACTAAACATTCCATTATTGCTTTCGGGCAGTTTTGGCGAATTGAGAAAAAACCATTTTCACAGCGGTCTCGATATCAAAACTGAAAGCAGAGAAGGACTTGCTGTTTTTGCTGTTCAGGAAGGATATGTATCCAGAATTAGAGTTTCACCGTGGGGATATGGAAAAGCCATTTACATTGATCATCCTAATGGAAATACTAGTGTTTATGGGCATTTGAGTGCTTATTCTGATTCTATCGCAATATATGTTCGGAATTCCCAGTATGAACTGGAAAGTTTTAGCGTGGATCTCTTTCCAGAGCCAGGAAAAATGAAAGTGGAAAAAGGTCAATTAATAGCTTATTCTGGAAATTCAGGTGGATCCGGAGGCCCACATTTGCATTTCGAACTACGCGAAACCAAAACGGAACAAGCCCTCAATCCATTGATCTGCGGATTTTCAATCAAGGATGAGCAAAGTCCAGAAATAAAAGGTCTGAAAATTTATCCCATTGGCGACTCTTCTTCCGTGGATGGAATAGGGAAGGAGCAAATTTTTCAAACAGATAAAACGAGAGGGAATTGTAAACTTGTTCATACCGGACCGGTAATTCTGAGTGGAAAAGTAGGCTTTGCTATTCATACCAATGATCAGTTGAGTGGAACAAGCAATATTTGCGGTGTTTATAGAGTGAAAATGTTAGTAGATGGCAAACTTCACTATGAGCATGATTTTGATCGACTAATTTTTGATGAAAAGAGAGGAATAAACGCGCATCGTGATTACTTGGCATATAGAACTGACAATCGCGATTTCCAAAGGACTTTCGTTTTGCCCAATCAAAATATGGTGATCTATAAAACGCTTGAAAATAAAGGAATTGTGAACTTCAAGTTAGATGGTGATCATACCGTTAAATTTGAAGTGAAGGATTTTAAAGGGAATAAATCTACACTCGATATCATTGTAAAAGGCAAAGCCCCGGCTATTCCCGCAAAACGAGCTGAGTTAAAGGCGAGTAAAGCAGGAGCGGAGGTGTATTCAGTGGATTTTGAAAAAGAGTTTAGCCTAGACTTAAAGAATGTTCAAGTTAAAATACCAGCGTTGCATTTATTTGATGATCTTGATTTAACAGTAAGAACAATTGCCAAGCCGGCTTCTGCACTCAGCGAGGCTTTTGAAATTGGCAATTCTGATATTCCCTTGCTTAATCCAATTGAAATTGGGATAAGAAAACCGATAATTTCCAAACCGGATTTTTCCAAAATACTTATCGCAAAACGCGATCCCAGAACAGGAAAGGTTAGTGCTTTGAAACCAAAATCAGATGAAAACTGGTTTAAAACAGAGGTGACTGATTTCGGTGTTTTTTACTTGATGGCTGATACTATTGCGCCAATAATTACTGCTTATGATTTTAAGAAGGAAATGAAAGGAAGGAAGAAGTTTGTTATGAAAGTATCAGACAATTTTGCAGGAGTGGATTATATAGAAGGCAGAATCGATGGTAAATGGATCATCATGGATTTTGATCCTAAAACGGCTTCAGTCACTCATCATTTTGACCCTGCGAAATTTCTTTCGGGCAGTCATAAATTTAAAATGATTGTAAAGGATGCTGTTGGAAATGAAACGGTCTATGAGTCATCATTTAATTGGTGATCGGACTCTCAATTTTCAATAAATTTCCCCTTGCGTTTGAAGTTGAGGTAGTCAATAAAATACAGCACTTTCACTGAGAACGAGTTATTCTGTGGCAGCGAAAAAAGATCTTCCACATTGGCTACGTATGATTCTGGCAATGCCTGACCAAAATCTATAATGCTTTGTTTCCACACCAAACTTAGTTCGCTTCCAGGCGAAAACACCCATCTGTAAACCATATCAATGGTAAAGGCATTGTAAGAGCTATTATGAACGGAACTACCATTTTCATTTATATTGTTATAAAATGCTTCCTGCAAAGTTCCATCTTGCTGCAGAAAAGAGAAGTTGTTATAATTTACTTTGCTCCAATAATGTCGAAGTCTAAAGCTTAAACCCATTCGATTAGTAAAAATATAATTGGTTGTAAGCACGTGTGTATGGGTGTATCGATTTCTTCTGCCCAAAATAATTTCATCATTTTCAAAATTTACCCAACCTACTTCGTTATAGCTGTTTTGACGGCTCCAAACATAGGTGAGCATCAAACGATCATTCACTCTGAAACGCGGTGCCAATCGCCAATTGAAATTATCTCTTCCTGATTCTGTGGTTTGCCCTCCCCATAAATTGAAGTCAATTGCCGCTCTTTTTCTATAATCGGAGCTGAAATAGGCATTCACATTCCAAGAAGCTGGTTGTAGATAAAATCGTCCACTTGTTCTAGGTTCGAAGTAATCTCTATTCGCCTCCGGACTATAGTCAAATCCGAATTGATAAAACTGGAAAGTTCGGGAAAATAAATTATTCTTATTTTCAATTTTATAACCAGTATTCACTGATGGATTATATAGACGGTTTACATAAAGATTCAGATTTGATGTAAAGCGATTAAATCTTCCAAAAGGTTGAAATTGTCTGAAGGCAGTTTTTAGTGTTGTTGTAACTGCGTTATTATTACTAAGAAAGCCTAGATCATTCGGGTCATAAGTGTCATTCATAATAAGAGTGCCTATACCATAAGTAAATTTACCTCCAAGTTTTTCAATATTTAATGATGAAGTATAACCATCTTTATCAGCTTCGAAATAGTTAGATTTAAAATTATATCCACCAATTCCACTTACCTGAAAAACATTTGATTTATTGCGTATTCTGAACTCTGTTCCTGTTAAATTTGCATCATAGTAACTTCCAGCTCTGGTTACATTGGTATTGATGAAAGTGATGTATGAATTATTTTTAAGATTCTGGTCGGCAACTACAATATTGTAATTAGTTAAAGGCGAAATTTCTACTTCAACGTTGTCGTGGCCATTGCTTAACTCGGCAAAAGCAGGATTACTGATTGCATTGAAAAGCCCTAACCCCAATCCATTTTTGTTTCTTCCACTGAGTTTGGTGGCATTAATTAATTGGGTTTCAGCGTCAAAATTGTTGAGCTCATAACCTTGATCGGTATATTCAGAAATGTGCGAAAAATCGAGTTGATTGCTCCCTACTCTTCTGGAGTAAAAGAATCCACCTTTATTAAATAGCTCCGTGCCTTCCATAAAGAAAGGGCGATTCTCAACAAATTGAATTTCGAAAGGACTCAGATTTAGAATCAGATTATCGAATTGCACCTGTCCAAAATCAGGTACTAATGTCATATCCAAAGTAAAGGCATCGTTGATTCCATATTTTAAATCCAATCCGCCGTTATAAGAAGTTCCACTGATAGGGGAGCTACCAACTTGACTTTGAACTTCATAATAAGCAGACGCGTAGGGGTAGAGGAATAAACGCACTGGGGGTTCTATATTGCTAATACCCACAAGTTTACCACTTTGATTAATTAAGCCTTCAACTTTAGGATCAACCGGTCGCCAATAGCTTATTTCTCTTTCACGTCTGATATATCGGATAAAATTCAAATCCCACACTTGTTCTAAGGCTTCCGGAAAGCGAAGTGCGCTATATGGAATTTTGAATTCTGCAGTCCAACCAAGAGCATCAATTTTGGTATTGCACTGCCATACGGCATTCCAGGTTTTATCCTCTCCAATGGCGGAAATTTGGGTGTCGTTTTGAATGCCGGAAGGGGTGACAATAAACTGAAATGCATTAATACCATCTTGAAAGCAGCTCAGCCAAATGCCTATGTAATCTGTATTGCCAATTTCATCTCTGTTAGTTAGCTGTTTCAGAATACTATCAGGAGCTGAATCGAACATGCGTGCTCCCACATAAATGGCATCGTTATCGTAAATAATTCGAACTTCGGTACCTTGACTCGAAGGGGTATTAGGTCGAGGTTCGTTTTCTATAAAATTCGAAACAGCCCTCGTATTTTCCCAAATGCTCTCATCAAGAATGCCATCCACTTTAATCGGGGAATTAGCCTTAACTGCTTCGATCCTATAACTGTTAAGTGGAGCTTGAGCGTAAGAAAATACATTGCAAAAAAGTAGAAATAGCGAAAAGGTAACTGCGTGGAAACGAACTCTGCATCCCTTCGGAAAAAACATGTTTGAAAAACGCTTAGTCAAACTTTAATGGGAAACTGATTTCTGATCCATCGCGTTCGATTCTCAGTAGTGAAGAATCACCCGCACTGTGTGCGCTCAAAGCATGCATGTAGCTCATCATATCAGTAACAAGGGAGTCGCCTAAAGCAATAACAATATCACCACTTTTTAAGCCTAAACGCTGAGCTAGTTTACCTTCGCTCACACCGTCAATTCGCATACCATTTCCTGAATATAGGTAATCAGGAACAACTCCCAATGTTACTTTAAAACGTGGAGTATCAGAATTATTATCGTCTTTGGACTTGCTGAATTCAAGTTCGCCTTGATCGTTTAGTTTACTAATGAGTGCATCGATATAGTTCACAACACTCAGTATTCCTTCGAAATTTATTTTTTCAATGTCATCACTTGGTTTGTGATAATCTTCATGCTGACCGGTGAAGAAGTGTAAAACCGGAATATCCTTCAGATAGAACGACGTATGATCGCTAGGTCCAACACCTGATTCAGTGGTAACTATGTTAATGCTATCAACACTTAAAGCCTCAAGTATTGGCATCCATTGTGGAGATGTGCCAACACCATTAATAGCCAATGTACGTTCAGCTTTCAATCTTCCAACCATATCCAAATTGAGCATGTAGTTTATGCTTTCCAATTGAATAGTTGGGTTCTTACAAAACCAGTTTGAACCCCAAAGTCCTTTTTCTTCCCCTGAAAAAGCGATAATCAAATAATTATTTGCTGAATGATAACCAGGTTTTTTAAGTCTTTGTGCTAGTTCGAGTAAAGC
>JBDNHP010000444.1:0-2821 GCA_041688765.1 Flavobacteriales bacterium | reverse complement strand
CGCCCTACTTAATTGAATGGTCAGGGCCAGATGGATTTAACTCTAATCAAGAAGATATTAGCGATTTGCAAGGGGGTGATTATATTCTCAGCGTTACTGACGACAATAATTGTGTAATTAATGATATAATAACTGTTGATGAGCCTCTTGCTCTTGTGCTTGATCCTGAAACGGTTGATGTATTTTGTAATGGAAGCAATTCTGGGGAAGTGCTTCTAGAGGTATTTGGAGGAACAGAGCCGTATGTTTATGCATGGTCAGGGCCTGGTGGATTTGAATCAGATGAATCAGATATCAATGGACTGGCGACAGGTAGCTATACCTTAACATTAACTGATGCCAATTTATGTGTGGCCGATACTACTGTTGCTATTGTGGAATCAGTATTACTTGATATTTCTTTATCATTTACTGCATTTATATGCAATGGAAGTGCTGATGGAACGGTAGATTTAACTGTTAATGGTGGAACAGCACCCTATATTTTTGAATGGAGTAATGAAGGGAATATTATTTCTTCTAACGAAGATTTAATTAACCTAACACCGGGTGATTATAGCCTTCATATAGAAGATGCCTTAGGGTGTTTTAGAGATTCTATGATTATAATCACTGAAGCCTCTTTGGTAAACATAAATGTTTTGGCTACTCAGCCTTTATGCGGAGTGAGCAACGGGTCATTTTTGGCAGAAGTGACTGGAGGAATCGTAATTGGCGATTACATTTATGAATGGTATGATTTAAGCTCGGGCATCCCGGAATTGATAGGGAACAATGCTTTGATAGAAAATTTGCCAGCAGGTATTTATCAGTTAATAGCGTATGATGATCTCGGATGTTCTGCCGGAGAACTTAGCAACTTAAGTGATATTGGCGCCGAATTAGAGGCTCTAATTACAAATGTTTTATGTTTTGGAGATACCAACGGAACAATCGATCTCAGTGTTAATGGAGCGGCAGACCCATATACTATAGTATGGGGGGGGCCTAATGGTTACACTTCGGCGGCTGAAGACATTTCGGACCTTTTTGCAGGCGATTATTCAGTAATAGTAGAGGATAATAACGGCTGCACATTCACTGATTTATTTGAAGTAGAAAGCCCTGAGCAAATACTTATAAATTTAGTAATAGGAGAAATATTCTGTTTTGGAGACTCCAATGGTTCAATTTCAGCGCAAATTACAGGAGGCACAATTGATTATGATATTAATTGGTTTGGTACTGGAGGATTTAGTGCAAACGGACCTGATATTGCAAACTTACAGGAAGGCTGTTATGATCTGGTAATACAAGATGCGAATGCTTGTGTTGCTGACAGTACTATTTGTTTGATTGCCCCTGCCGCACTTGATTTAACCGCCAGCATTACGGATGTAATTTGCGGAGGCCAAGCTCAAGGAATAATCGATTTGACCATCAATGGTGGAAGCCCCGGCTTTGTAGTAGAATGGGTAGGTCCTGATGGGTTTATTGCAGGAATTGAAGACATTGGAAATCTGTTTGATGGAGCTTATGACGTGCAAGTAGTTGATGCTAACAATTGCCAAACGACAGGAACCTTTTTTGTAAATGAGAATCCAGCGCTTTCCACTGATCCTATTATCACAAATCCACTTTGCACAGGAGAGAGCAATGGAAGCATTCAACTTCAAGTTATAGGTGGCGCAGAACCGCTTACTATAGAGTGGTTTGGGCCAAATGCATTCTCCTCATTTGGAGCAGACATTTCTAACTTGTTACCCGGGATTTATACTTGGTTGATGTTTGATGCAAATGGTTGTCAGGCAAGCGACGAAATTACACTATCAGATCCAGAACCACTTGCTCTTGACTCTCTAGTGATTCATCTATCCTGTTTTGATTCTAATGATGGTTCTATTGAATTATTGATTTCTGGAGGGACACCAATTTATTCCGTTTTCTGGACAGGGCCGAATGGATTTAGTAGCACAGCAGAAGATATTTTTAATTTACAACCCGGCACGTATCAGTATCAAGCTGGAGATGCAAACGCATGTGTAATTTCAGGTCAGATTCAGGTAGATGAACCGCCATTATTAGTAATCGATTTGGACAATACTCTTAACCCATCTTGTTCAGACAGTTTTGACGGATTGATTGACATCAGCGTAAGCGGCGGACAGCCTAACTACACCATCACATGGACTGATGAAGATGGAAACACCATAAGCAATTTAGAGGATCTCATAGACTTAGGCCCCGGCCTTTATAATGTTGAGGTAATTGATTCAGGAAATTGTGTTCAAACAATTACTGATATCGAGCTTATTGCATTGGATGTTGTTACGGCATTAACAACGGCTGATTTTCAAGCTTGCTTCGGAACAGGCCCATTTCTGCTGGAGGGAGAAGCTACTGGTGAGGAAACGCTGAGCTGGTCAGATGAAATTGGGCTTGTATTGAGCGACTCTTCTTCTGTATGGGTAAACCCACCGCCGGGCGAGTATTATTTTGTTTTTGAGGCTATAGATGGCCCTTGTTCTGCAAGTGACACAGTATTTATTACTATTCTATCCAACCCATTTGCAGATGCCGGCGAGGATGATTTTATTTTTCCGGAAGAAGATATTATAATTGGCGGAAACCCAAGTACCGATAATGACCAAAATATAATTCTCTGGTCGCCTGAGCTGAACTTGAGTGATACAACAGATGCTAATCCTACCGTAATTGGTTTGATGAATGATCAGTACTTTTTTCTGCAAGTTACAGATGCTAATGGCTGCGTTTCCATTGACAGTGTATTAATCTCCATCATCCCCGAAATAGACATCCCCGACGGTTTCACTCCAAACGG
>JBDNHP010000443.1:0-3327 GCA_041688765.1 Flavobacteriales bacterium | reverse complement strand
GCGGTTTCGGGGCGCAGATAAATGGTTCCTGCATCTCCAGCCACAGCGCCTAATTCTGTTTTGAACATGAGGTTGAATTGCCTTACATCGGTCCAGTTTTTTGAACCAGTTTCAGGGTCAACAATTCCTAATTCGTCAATTAGATCTTTTACGTCTTTTAAATCGTTTTCTTCCAGTGCTTTTTTGAAACGACTCTCTATACGATCAATTTTTTCCTGGTATTCAACAACTCGAGGATTGGTTTGAATAAAAAGAGCTTCCTCAAAACTTCCGCCAAATCGTTGTGCGGCTTTGGTAATTTCCTTTTCTATTTTCTGACGAGTTTTTTCCACATGCTCCTCAATCAGAACATCGGCCCTATATCTTCTTTTGCTGTCTTTATTGTCGATGAGCGGATCATTAAATGCATCTACGTGCCCGGAAGCCTTCCAGGTTGTAGGGTGCATAAAGATGGAAGCATCCAGACCCACGATGTTTTCATGCATCTGCACCATACTTTTCCACCAGTATTCTTTAATGTTATTTTTGAGCTCTACTCCAAGCTGACCGTAGTCATACGCAGCGCTGAGTCCATCATATATTTCGCTGGAAGGAAATACGAATCCGTATTCTTTGCAATGCGAAATGATCTTTTTGAGTTTATCGTCCTGATTTGCCATAGCCGCGCAAAATTAACAAGAAAAGTACGCGGGCGGCGAATAGAAAATGCCTTTTCCTATCTTTCGCCCATGGATGCAAAACCCAGAGTTGGGGTGTTAGGTGGCGGAAGCTGGGCCACAGCACTTATGAAGCTGATCTGCAATCACCAACAAGAGGTGCATTGGTGGATGAGGAGCGAAAAAGCAGTGGATCATATCAAAAGCTATGGACATAACCCAAATTATATTCAATCCATAGAGTTTGATACCAATCAAATTGCAGTAAGTACGCGTTTGCAAGACGTGATTGACGCTTCTGATTATCTTATTATGGCGATCCCCTCTGCTTTTGTTGATCAAACATTTAAAGAGCTCAAGCCCAAGCGACTAGATCAGAAAGTGGTTTTTTCAGCTATCAAGGGTATCATTAACGAGTATCACAGTATTCCGGCGCATTATCTTCATAATCAAATCGGAATTCCTGAAAATCAAATTGGATTGATTTGCGGGCCATGCCATGCTGAAGAAGTGGCCAAAGAGCAATTGAGTTATCTTACCATTGCCTGCACAGAGTATAAGCCGGCTCAGAATATGGCCGAGAGTTTAGCTTGCCGATATATCAAAACCACCACCAGTGAAGATGTTTTTGGGACGGAAATAGCAGCAGTGTTGAAAAACGTGTATGCAGTGGCTGCCGGAATTTGCCATGGTTTAGGCTATGGAGATAATTTTCAGGCAGTACTTATTTCCAATGCTATTCAAGAACTTAGCCGTTTTGTGGATGCAGTGCACGTTGTGCATCGTGACGTAAAAACAAGTCCATATTTGGGCGATTTACTAGTAACGGCTTATTCCCCATACTCCCGCAACCGTACCTTTGGAACTATGGTGGGTAAAGGTTATTCTGTAAAATGGGCAACTATAGAAATGAATATGGTAGCGGAAGGCTATTATGCTGTTCAAGGCATAAAGGAAATGAACAAAAAGTTTAAAGTCGAAATGCCTATAATGGATGCCGTTTACAATATTCTATACGATAAAATTTCTCCGGTGGTTGAAATGCGAATTTTGGCAGATCAATTGAGCTAAAAGGCCTTACGAGCTATTAACAGGGTCACTTTTATTAGCATTTCCTGTGGTTTGGGGCTTTGAAGAAGGCTGTTCATTTCATTTTTTGAATTCGAAAGCGTCAAATAATTCACGACCTTTGATATTGATGCACTTGCGGCAACTCTTTGTGCCCAATTAGCGTCTGTATTGAACGGAGAAAACCATTTTGACTATAAAATCTCATATTGCCCTTTCAGTATTGCTGATGTTTCTGAGCTTAAGTTCTATAGCTCAGGGGCCCAAGTTTATTGAAAATGGGGGACAATGGGATGAGCGGGCAGAATTTAGAGCAATTCTCCCAGAAGGATTCTTGTTTGTTGAAGATCAGGCTCTTACTTACCTTTTTTATGATTCCAAAGTCAGGGAATGGCTGCACCCTTCAGAAAAAACTCCTGTGCAAGGTGAACTTTGGCATCATGCTTATAAATTGAATTTCGAGGGAGCAAATTCCATGTCGATCTCCGGGCAAAAACCCAGCAAAGCTTATCATAATTATTATTTGGGAAATGATCCTGCTCATTGGGCAAGTGGACTTGCAGAATATTCTGAATTGAAGGGCTCTGAATTATATCCAGGCATCGATTTATTGATTTATGATAAAAAGGGCAAACTGAAATATGATTTCATTGTAGCACCAAATACAGACCCTAATCAGATCTTGATTCGTCCAGAAGGACAATCAAATTTGTTTATTTCTAATGAGGAATTGCATATTGTGACTAAGGTGAATGAGGTTATCGAAAAGGCCCCTTATGCTTATCAATTGATTGAAAACGAATTTCGTGAAATTGCCTGCAAATGGGTTTTGGAAAATGGAAAGTTGCGATTTGAACTTGGTGATTATAACCCTTCTTTTGCGCTGATTATTGATCCTGAACTTAGTTTTGCCAGCTACAGTGGCTCTTATGCGAATAATTTTGGGTTCACAGCCACAGACGATTTGGATGGGAATCTGTATTCCGGATCTATTGCATACGATAGTGGCTACCCAACTAGTATAGGGGCATTTCAAGTGGATTATAATGGGGCAGCGAGCAATTATATTGATGTGGCACTGTCGAAATTCTCCGAAGACGGAAGTCAATTATTGTTCTCAACTTATCTCGGTGGATCAGGACAGGAGATGCCTCACAGTATTATTGTCAATAGCCTTAATCAACTCATTGTATTAGGAAATACCGGATCCTCAGATTTCCCTGTTACTGCCGGCAGTTACGATAGCAGTTTCAATGGTGGTGACAACATCAATTTCCTTACCGTGAATTTTGGAAATATGGTGCATCAGAATGGTTGCGACATATTTGTTACTTGCTTTAGTGAAGATGGGACCTCGCTCATAGGCTCCACCTTTGTTGGAGGCACAGAAAACGATGGATTGAACATGGCTGACATGCTCAATTACAATTATGGCGATGTATTTAGGGGAGAAGTGATTGTAGATGATTTTGACAGGGTGTATGTGGCCTCCATGACCAATAGCACTGATTTTCCTTTAGCCGGATTACCCGCACAAGGCAGTTTTGGTGGGGGTTCAACTGATGCCATCTTGTTTAGACTTTCCCCCAATTTATCAACACTT
>JBDNHP010000053.1:0-3758 GCA_041688765.1 Flavobacteriales bacterium | reverse complement strand
GTAGAATCGCTGGAATGGAGCATCAACGATGAGGAAGCCGGAATGGGCAACATACTTGAGTTAAACGGACTCGAGCCTGATAATTATACTATTTCTCTTGTAGCTTCCAATCCTCTTTGTGCGGCTACATCTGAAGCATTTATTTTAGTACATGAAGCGCCGCAAGTTAGTTTTACCGATAGTGATGCTATTCTAACTGCTAATGAAGGTTTTGTTTCTTATCAATGGTATATAGATGGGGAAATGATTGAGGGTGCTGAAGAGCAAATATACACCGCTGAAATCTCTGGGGAATATAGTGTTTTAGTAACTGATTACTATGGCTGTAGCAGTTTTTCTGAAGCCATTTATGTATTGGTAAACAGCATCGATCAAGCTCAATTGCAAGCCTTGGCTTTGTATCCGAATCCGATGGCGGATTACGCTATTATTCAATTCGCAACTGAAAGCAATACCCGATTTGTGCGATTACTAGACCTTCAAGGAAAAGAAATTACAGGTCCGGAACTTGCTTCTTCAAGTGTTTATTACCTGAAAAGAAATGGGCTTCCTGCAGGCGCTTATTTGGTTGAAATCAACGATGGGAATAACTTTCAACGCATCAATCTGATTCTTGAGTAGTACTTAAAACGCATTAAAATTAGGAGCTCCGGGCAAAATTCATTGTCCGGAGTTTTTTAATTTGTATTTTCCAAATATTCGTACCCTTAGTTCTCAATTAATTAAATTGCTTACTATTTATTTGTTTTTCCATTTTTTTACTACCTTCCTTCAATTAATCATTGAAATTAGTCTCTTTTTATAATGTTATAAACTCCATCAGCTATGAGATTTTCTATCCTTTTTCTAATCAGCCTATTTGCACTTAGTTCAAATGCACAGCTTGTGCAGGTTGTAAATGAGGTTTACTATGATCCCGAAATAGGACCTCCTGTAGAAGGATATCCTGCTAATCACAGAACGTATAGAATCTATGCCAACTTACAAGATCCAACGGACTTTGTATCTGCCATTTATGCCGTTGCTGGTTGTCATTCCTTGCATGTTAATGCAATGAATCAAATCTGGAATAGTTTATTTGGTGGCACTACTGGCGATGTTATCAATGATGGTTTTTGCGCTTTTGTCCCAGCACTCTGTTATGATTCATTTGTTACCATTGGCCGCGAAAACTCATCATCACCTGGAAATTCCATTGGGATAAGTGCATCTTGCCCTGCCGCGAATGCTTGGGACAGTGCTCTGGGCATTGGTTTAGATTTGAATGTTTGTGATGGTGCCGTTTATGCCTTAAATGGGGATATTAATGGGTTTGGAGTTGGCCCTCAGAACAGGGTATTACTTTTTCAACTAACCGTGCCAAATTCCTCCAATTTCACTTATAAGCTGAACCTTGCTGTATTCGATGAAGGAATAGTTGAAAATGTAATTAATTACGTTTGGGATGCTGAAAATGTAGGGTGTGGAAGCCCTACAGAAGTGGATGGCTCCGGGCTAGGACTAATTGGAGGGTATGTATTGGTAAACAGCATCGATCAAACTCAATTGCAAGCCTTGGCTTTGTATCCGAATCCGATGGCGGATTACGCTATTATTCAATTCGCAACTGAAAGCAATACCCGATTTGTGCGATTACTAGACCTTCAAGGAAAAGAAATTACACGTCCGGAACTTGCTTCTTCAAGTGTTTATTACCTGAAAAGAAATGGGCTTCCTGCAGGCGCTTATTTGGTTGAAATCAACGATGGGAATAACTTTCAATGCATCAATCTGATTCTTGAGTAGTACTGAATACGCATTAAAATTAGGAGCTCCGGGCAAAATTCATTGTCCGGAGTTTTGTTTTTCTGTTTTGAAAGGATGTCCTGCAGAACTGAAAGGACATTGAACGGCCTCAACTCAGCCCCTCCCCCTCCTCAGAGCTCATTATTGAGGTTTCTTATTATGCCACAATCACTTAAACAAGCTCTGTTCCGGAACTGCGCATAATTTATGGAACACTTTTTGAGTTATTGTATAACATGAAATCAACCATAGCCTTTTTCGGAGCTCTTTTCTTCACCGCACTTATTCAGGCTCAGCCTATGAAGCCGGAGAAAGTGAGCATGGATACCCTCGAAGAATTTGCCATGAGGGATAATTGGAAAAACACTGCCTTTAAAGCTGGTGAAAAACTGACTTATCGTGTGCACTACGGGTTTGTAGATGCTGGGGAAGCAGTTATTGAAATCAAAGATTCTAAATATAAAATCAAAGGTCGAGATGCTTATCACGTCGTTGGTAAAGGTTACAGTCTCGGGGCATTCGATTGGTTTTTTAAAGTTCGTGATCATTACGAGTCTTATATCGACAAAAAAGGAATGTTTCCGCATCGCTTCATAAGGGATGTAGATGAGGGTGGTTATAAAATCAAACAAGACTATACCTTTCATCAGGAAAAACGAGCTGTTACAACTCAAAAAAAGGAAAGTTTTGCCACTCCGGAAGCCATACAAGACATGATTTCGGCCTTCTATTATGCCAGAACCATCGACTTTAGTAAGGCTAAAAAGGGAGATGTTTTCTTAGTAACTGTTTTTATGGACAACGAGATATTTCCACTCCGAATCAAATATGTAGGTAAAGAAACCATTAAAATCCGCGCCGGAAAATTCAGATGTATGAAGTTTGTTCCGGTGGTTCAGGAAGGTCGTGTTTTCAAATCTGAAGAAGACTTAAATGTGTGGATTACCGATGATGCCAATAAGATTCCGATTCTCGTGAAGAGCAATCTTATGGTAGGATCTATAAAAATGGAGGTCACCAAATTTGAAGGACTTGCAAATCCAATAGCTAAGGAGAACTAGAATTATGACTCAACTCAGCTAAGTTGAGCATGTTCTTCGCTAATTTGCGCGTTCATTCCACAATCAAAAATGATGGATCAGGAAATTAATGACCGCGTAGAGGAACTTGAAAGAAAATACGCCACTATGGGCCAGGACCTCAAATCCTACCTCGACGGATTGTTGATTTCAAATTACTTAACCTATTGGGACTATATAAATCTGGACACTCTTCTCAGTCTTCAGAAGCCAAGAACCGATTTTCCGGATGAAATGATTTTTGTGGTTTATCATCAAATTACGGAGCTGTACTTCAAGCTAGCACTTCATGAATTTCATCAACTCGGCCACAACGGAAGAAATATTTTACCTAATGGAGAAGACCTCGGTTGGAAAAAGGAGTTAAGCAAGGATCTACTTGTGGAACGAGTACAGCGCATAAATCAATATTTCTCTGCCCTTACTAAATCATTCGATATCATGATTCAAGGGATGGATAAAGAGCAGTTTTTGCGCTTTAGAATGGCTCTTTTGCCTGCCTCCGGATTTCAATCGGCACAGTATCGCAAAATTGAAGTCTGCAGCACTGATTTTCGCAATTTGGTTTCTAGAAATGCCCGACATCTATACCCTGAAAACACTACCGCACCAATTGCTGAAATGTTTGAGCATATTTATTGGAAACAAGGCGCTACCGAGCTATCTACCGGTAAAAAAACACTCACCCTTAAACAGTTTGAAAAAAAGTACAGCGAAGAAATAATTGACCTTGGCGAGAGCTTCAGAGAAAGAAATATTTGGGCAAAATACAAAGGCCTATCTACTGAAGATCAACAAGATCCAAAAGTGAGACAGGCTCTACGGCAATTAGATATTAACGTTAATGTTAATTGGCCTTTGGTTCACTACAAATCTGCAGTGCGCTATTTACAG
>JBDNHP010000442.1:0-2519 GCA_041688765.1 Flavobacteriales bacterium | reverse complement strand
TGGTATAACTCTCCGGGGGTAATTACAGGTTGTGCACCAATAACTCCGGCGCCATCAACAAAACGATAGGTGCCATTACTATCAAAAATTTTCCAATGCCGATGAAGCAATTGAATGCCAAAATCGTTTTCATTGCTTATGCTAACGAAATAGGCAAAGAAAAATGGACCACCTCCGGGAATGCGGTAATCTGCTTGATATTTAACTTCGACAGAAATCCTGACGCCTTGAGTAATTGCGGTTTTCATAGTCTAAAATTAGTTGCACTAAGATACGAAAAAAGTATGCTTATCTATTAAAACTATCAGTAAATAAAACACCAACAACCCGATCATAAAATCTGCTCACATCAAAATTGTACGCAAATACGGTGTACTGATTCTCGGTTGCAAAGTGATTTCCCTCCATTAAATCCACTTTTCCAAAACGCTCTTCATTGTCTTTCACCAAATACAAATAGTTATAATAGCCTTGCTTTAATTGCATCACCAGCTTATATGACTTGGAATTTGAATCATATTGCATTCTGTTTTCCCTTGAATAACTATTCATGCTTAAATCACCGGACACATAAACGGAAGCATTTTGATAAGGATGATCAACAGGCAATTCGAAGTGAACATAAACATAGTCAGATTCTAAAAAATCATCGAATCCGTCTGAATTACGGATAAGAAATCGCCCGTTAATATCTCTGTCAGACCGATAGATGTCAAATGTTCTTTTTGGATCGGGTAGGAGATAAGCATGGAAAACACCTCCTTCCATCTGAATCAATCCCACTTGATCAGAAACCGATCGAATGCTCTTCAAATCAATCCAACGGTATTCATTTCCTCCATCAAAATTGTTCTCCGTATCATGATCATAAACAATCTCATTATTTTTCACATAAACAGGGCTAAGGTCTGTAATTGCATTATCCCAGCGGTTATTTTGCAAAACAGTTAGATGAAATTCGGTGTAAGGATTTACAATGGAATAATAGGGGTGTACAACGGTAAAATCGACCTCTTGTTTGTATCGTGAATCAGATACAATGGTGGCTTCTTTCACCCTGCTGGCAAAACGTATAAGCTCCTCATAAACCACAAAACGCTTCGTGAATACAGGCTGATCCTGATTAGCGTCTTCATAAACAAGAAGCAAATAATTACCAGATATAGCGAGTTGCATTTCTTCATTAGGAAAGCTGAAACGATAATTCGTGTATGCAACCTTCGTGTTAAAAGAAGACTCACTGTTGTTGATATTCAATTCTTGAAAACCCTTTAAATACTCTGAAGAGTGCAAATCTGATGCTTTCCAATCATGAGTACAGTGAATTAGAGTGAAGTAATAATCTCTAAAGCCACCGCTTAAATCATCAAAAGAACAAAACAGAGAAGTATTGGAACTGAGTGATATAAATGCTGGACTGAGTGGTGCCTCCTCAGGATAGAGCTGCACCGTGCGAATCATAGGCTGATAAACCATATCTTCAAAATACCAAAGACCTGCATAGTTATTGTAATCTTCCTGTGCGTTAATGAGCAAGGGTAGAGCTAAAAATAAGTGAATAATAATAGCCCTTTTAAGTTTGGTCTGCCCCATAGTACTTATAAAACCGAGATTATTTAGAAGTGTTCTAAATTGTGAATAAACTATTTTACTTTCCTGCTGTGTCCTCATCAAATCATTAATTTTGCACCCAAATTAGGTCATTAAAACATGTCCCAAAGCATAAAGATTCGCAAAGGCGTGGATATTAGACTTAGCGGTATTGCTTCGAAAGAGTTGGTAAATGCATCTCAATCAGACGAATACGCTCTTAAGCCTTCCGATTTCCACGGTCTCATCCCTAAACTTCTCCTCAAAGAAGGTGCCGAAGTTAAAGCTGGCACACCTATTTTTTATGATAAACTTCGAGAACAGGTTCTTTTCAGCTCACCTGTAAGCGGAGTTTTATCAGAAATTGTAAGGGGTGATAAAAGAAAAATTCTTGAAATCAGAATTCGTCCTTCTGCTTCTCAGCAATTTGAAGAGTACGGACCGACAGATCTTACCAAGTGCAGTCGCGAAGATTTGATTTCCAAAATGCTTAAGGCAGGGGTTTGGCCGCTTATTCAGCAAAGACCTTTCGCAATTGTTGCGAATCCTTTAGATATGCCTAAGGCGATATTTGTTTCTACTTTTGATTCAGCTCCTCTTGCTCCAGATTCTGAATTTATTCTGAAAGGAAAAGAAGCAGATTTCCAAGTAGGTATTGAGGCTTTAGTGAAATTAGCCGGAAATCATCCTGTTCAGCTTGGAGTGAAAAAGGGCTCTAATGCATTTAGTCAATTTAAAGGCGTTTCAGCCTATTCGGTTGATGGTCCTCATCCAGCAGGAAATGTAGGTGTTCAGATTCATCATATTAAGCCTATCAATAAAGGGGAAACAATATGGTATCAAAATTTTCAGGATGTAATTTCGCTTGGTCGCTTTATTCGCAGCGGACATGTTGATCTAAGAAAAGTTTTTGCGCTTACGGGCTCAGA
>JBDNHP010000441.1:0-5487 GCA_041688765.1 Flavobacteriales bacterium | reverse complement strand
CAAAAGTAGTGGAATGAACTCATACACAATAAATTAATATTAAGGAAAAATGTAATTTCTGTATTTTTGCGGAAATGATGCAACACATTTCGTGATAACCGAAAATTAGGGTTTGTAGAATTTCGTCAAGCATTGAAAACTACAGTCAGCTTGTACCAAAACAGAATCAAGCCCCAATTTATTCAGATATCCGGGACTCGTGCAGATCATACTACAAAATAATTTACAAGAATAAAATTCTAATGTATTTTTATAAAGAGAATAAATTATCCTAAATATTTTCTGACTATAATAAAACTCGCCAACCTCCAGATTCACCCAGCACACAACTAGTCCAAATGCTGTTGTTTCGCTATCCCCGGCAATTAAATTGCATAAAGATGCGGGAAGAAAAACCAATTGTTATATTTATCTTAAAATTTAAAATACAATGTAGGTTGTATAGTACAAATATCTAATAATCTACAATAATTGAGGGTTTCGAAACGGTCTGAAGGATACGAAATATGGGAAGTTCGCCATCTCAGAACTGTTTCCTGTCGGACTGTTGGAAGTAAATCACAGGCCATCACTTTAATTATCAATAGTATATGGCCATATTCTTTTTGCATACCATGTTAATTAAGGTCAATTATTTTTTTGTCAATATATTTTGAGTTCAAAACCCTTAAAGTTCCTATATAATCTAGTTCAAATTCAAGCAAATCACCAACTTTATAATTTTTAGTATTATCGAATAAATCAATTACAAACATATCAGAGCTTCCACCTACAATAGAACAGTTCTTTTCAACTGGCGCAATATGCTTTTCATCAACATCCAAAATACCAATATCCACAATTGCTCTAGAACTTGTTTTACCTGATAATTTTTTATCAAAAGAAGTAGAATTTCCTTCTACATTTGTCCCCATATTTCCATCTGGCAATTTAGGTTTTTCTATTAACTCAATAATTTCTGCCCAGAGCGTAAACACGTCTGTATTCATATTATCCAAGGAAGAATTATTGTAAATATCTGTACCCAGAAAAAGAGATTCACCTACTCTGAAATGATTTATTCCTTTGGGTAATAAATTTTTAGAGATCAAAGGAATAGTAACAGAAGAACCACCTGATACATACTTTATTTTTCTACTGAATTTAGCTTCAATCAATTGCTTATAAAGACATAACTGAATTAATTTATCGTGATTTGGCAGCACACCATACAAACATGACAAGTTAGTCCCAATCCCAATAACCTCAATATTACTTAAATTGAATACTTTTGAATAAAATTCAATCAGATCTTCGCGCATAATACCTTCACGAAGCTCACCCAATTCAATCATTATAATTACCTTATGAATTTTATTTTGATTTTTCGCCTCCTCAGATAACAATTTTATCGTTTCTATCTCCGTGTTCATGCTAATATCGGCATATTGAACAATGCTTTTAACAGCGCGTTTTGCAGGTGGTTTTATGTATATTGTTTCAATGCTAGGCTTAATTTCTTTAATCATTTTCAAATTTGAAACACGAGAATCGGATACTTGCCTTATGTCAAATTTTAGCAACTCTGTTAAATACATTCTATTGCCACAAAGCATTTTTGAAACTATCGACCATTCAATCTCTTGTTTTATAAAAAGCGTATTGAGATAATCGAAATTTGATTTTAGTTTTTCAATATCTATTGTAATAAATGCCATTTTTTATCCTTTAATATATCTCATCTCCAGATACTTGTTTGTAAATCCAATTTTTTCATAGAGAAATCTGGCTGGATTATCTGGTTCAACGTGCAGAGCAATACTTCCTTCTGCAATTTCAATTGCTTTAAGCATCATATCTTTACCTATTCCCCTACCCCTCAATTCTTTATGCGTGGCAATATAAACAAGAATATTTTCAGGGATATAGCCTTTCATTCCTGTCCGATTAACCACAACTGCACTAGATATTCTGTTGTCCTGCAAAGACATTAATACAAAACCACCAAAAGACATCGTTTCCTTAAAAGCAAAATTTATAGCTTTTTCTATGTCTTCTTTCAAATCACCAAAATTTTCTAAGTTCTCATATAGAAACTCTACAATTTCTTGTTTTTCTTGTTTACTTGGTTTATTTTTTTCTTCAAACAATTTTATTTCATTCATAGTTTTAATCATTTTTATTAATATAACTTCTATTTTCGTATAATGGGATTAAAATCTTAGTTAACGATTTGCTAATTTACGATGGGCTGGCGTTTCAGAACACTGCGAAACAGCACCGCGGGTTAATACATAAGGAGAATCAATTTTCCGTCAAACACATTTCGCTCTGCGAAACACGCATGGAAGTCTGTTACAATTGTGCTGATATATGCCGTTAAAGCATCCAATTTAGGTCTTAAAAAATTCAATTGTCAAAGTAGATTTGAAATCCATCTTACAAATCCTCCTACTAGTAACACAATTAAATCTCTATTCGAAATATCAAACAAAAATAACAAAACCTATCTAGTAACTCTCACACCTCCTCTGCAATCAGCCCATTCAAGTGCACTTCTACCAGTTTGCATAATCCAAATGACAATCCTCCTTTTACAAAATAAACAGCACAAAACATATTTACCTCCTTAAGAAAGTTCAGAGCCAGAAGCTCAAAGAGTCCCAATAATATGTAAGAGCGTGCTTGTACCTCATATTCTGGGAAGACTGGGAATTAAAATCGCAATCAAGAATTGAAGGGATAATGAAAATTGGTTTCCGAAATATAAGTAATTATGATTAGAATCTACCTAATCACCATCACATGGCCTCTATAATCCGCTGATTCAACTTCATTTCGACCGGTGCGCATAATCCAGAGATATACACCAGCTTCTACAAAATAATCGCCTCCTGCCATATTGCCTACCCAAGGTTCTGTTGGGTCAGTGCTTTCGAACACCATTTCGCCCCAACGATTGAAAATTTTAATTTCATACACTCCAGGATCTGATGAGAACACAGGAATGAAATACTCATTTCTGCCATCAGCATTAGGAGAAAAAGTATTCGGTACAAATACTAGAAAATAATCATTGATGATGATTAATCGGGTTAAGGAATCTCGGCATCCATTTTCATCAAAAACAACTAATGTTACCGGGTACAATCCGCCTGTTTCCTGAGGAAAAGTAAATGTTGGACTATCTTCATTACTCCAACCAATTACATCACCAAAATACCATTGTGAACTGTCATAATTCTGACTCAAATTAGTGAAAAGTATATCGGTATAAGGAATATAAGTTTCAGCCGGACTCGCATCAAAACCTGCAATAACTTGCGCCGGTTCGAATAAAGAAAGTGTTTGAGTAACATTGCAACCTCCATTATCGATGATCACCAAATTGTAATTTCCGGCACATAATTCATCAAATATTGGAGAATTGCTAAAAGTATTTCCGTTATTAATACTGTATTGCAAATCATTTCCTGATGTTGCATTTATCTGAATTAATCCATCACAGAAATCATGACAAGTAGTGTTAGTTACCTGGGCACCGAAAACAATAGGTTCATTTAGTGTAACTTCTATTTGATCCATAGCCTCGCAAGGATCATTAAGTACGGTGAGGGTGAGCAAATATGTTCCAGGAACGTCGGTGCTTATGGTAGTAGTGAGACTCGAATTGTTTGAGAAATCAACTTCTGCCGGACCGCTCCAAACATAATCGCCCGGGCTTGCATCTCCCAGCAAAACATACTCCAAATCGCAAGGAGTGGCATCTTCTCCCGCATCTACATCCAAAGGCAATCCGAGAACTTCTACTTCAATCGATAGAGAACAGGCACCTGAATCTATAATGTTGATTTCAAAAATGCCGGCATCTAGTCCGGTAAATACTCCATCGGCATCATCCACGCCATCGATAGTAAATTCAAAAGGAGCGAGTCCGCCTTGAACATCAGAAGCGTCAATTTGACCTTGTCCAGCCGAGCATGCATTCAGAACAATTGGGTCTACATTAAAAATATCAGAACTAATAAATTCAAATTCACCAATTATGATATTATCGCAAGCGTCGGTAACATCTTGTGCCGCATTTCCATTTATGAAATACGATCCTGGTTCAAGACCTAGTCCAAGAAATATCGTTGCAGTGGTAGTAGTAGTAGAACCAAAATCGCAATCGCCACCGCTAACATTATCCACAATAACAGAACCTCCGGGGCCATCGAGATTAAAGCTCGCTGCTTCAACCGTTGTGCATAATACTGGCTCACTAAATGTTATTAATAATTCCGTTCCACCGCAACCTAATTCTACGTCAACAATGGTTGGAGGAATTTGATCAAAAATAGATGCTGTTGACTGTCCAAAATTAAGATCGTAACCAGAAAATGAATTACTCCAATTCATCACACATAAAGCATAGGTTTCGCCAATATTTACAGGTAGATCAGCATTAAAAGGAGGGCCTGCTAAATTGCCAGGGCCATTTGAATTACCTACGCCACCATTGGCAGTGCTAATTCCCGTATTTCCATTAATTCCTATAACTCCCCATGAATTACAACTGACTTCCATGGATGGAGTATTTGGAATATCCTCGCATCCAAATTCACTAATGTCAAATAATGCCCAATCATAGTCATCGTTCATATTATTGGGTTCGATAATGAAACTGAGCATCCCATCTTCCTGTACTGTGAAAGTGTACCAGATCGAATTTGTTTCAGAGAAATTACATCCAAATACATTGAATTCGCTAGGGAAATTACCTGATCCTTGAGGTCCGAGCGTTTCTGAATATGCTTCCTGACAAACCGGAATCGCGCCGAAACAATCAGCGGGACTTAATTGAGGACAACCTTCTGTTATTGACAAATCGAAATCGATGCAATCAGCCATCCATGATGCTGATCCAATAGTTAGGAAATATTCTTGTCCAGCTTCAATAATGGCGATACCACTCATACTTCCAAGCCACTGATCAGTGAGGCTCAAAACACATGAGCCAGTCATATCATCAGGACAACCTTCTGTAAGCATCATTCCAGCAGAACCAGGAGGAAAACCGCTGAGTGCAATTTCGTAACAACCGTCTTGTTCAGGAATGAAAGAAAAAGTAATATCCTGTCCATCCAAATTGAAATTGCTACAAAGATCTGTCCAATCGAAGCCTGGTCCGAAACCGCAGGATGTGCCGCTAAAATCATAGGGAAGAGTAGGTATTTCCATATCAGCACATGGACATGCCGGGCAATCGCCACCGCAATCCACTCCACTTTCCAATCCGTTCATCAATCCATCATCGCAAGTAGGGCATTCAACACAACTCAATGATGCCACCCATCCTGATAGGCTAACACTGAAATCCGATGTAAATACGATGGTAAGGCAAGGCCCTGGCGCACTGAATGTTAGGTTATTACCTGCTCCAGAAAAGCTTCCGATTACAGGGGCGGATATATCAGCACCTCCAAAAATTGTAATTTGTTCAAAGCCATTTTCAATATCATAGCT
>JBDNHP010000440.1:0-12753 GCA_041688765.1 Flavobacteriales bacterium | reverse complement strand
GTGGCGGCAGTGGCGGCGGCAATGCTTACTGTTTTATCGGCAGTAAATGGCATTGATGATTTGGTAAGACAATTATTCAACAGTTTTGATGCCCCAATACGCATACTTCCAGCTCAAGGAAAAGTGTTTCACGTAGATTCACTCGAATTAGAAAAAATTGCCAGTTACGAAGGCATATCCTCCGTTTGCATGGTGATGGAAGATGATGTGATTGTGGGTTATGAAGACCGAAAATCAGTTGCTACATTGCGAGGCGTATCCGAAGAAATTAGGGAAATTGCTCCGGTTGATAGCATTATGATGGCAGGGGAATTTTTACTTGAAGAGGATGGGTTTCCATACGCCGTAATAGGCTGGGGAATAAGGAGCGAGTTGCTTGTTCCCTTTTTTAACGATGAAAGGCCGCCTTTGCAATTATTTGCACCTATCAGAGGAAAAAAAATTGGTCAGCACAAAGAAAATGCTTTCAATCGGGAAAATATCTTGGTGAGCGGAGTATACAGCGTTAATGCAGAACTTGACGTTAAATATATCATTGTTCCCTACCATTTTGCAGTTGAAATTTTTGATCGTGAACCCGGAGAAGTTAGCGCCCTTGAATTAGGAATGAAGCCTGGATATAACCTTCAGGATCTTGATGATGCATTGCAAACTATTGTTGGAGATTCATTTCTTGTTGAAACGCGAGAAGAGAAAAATGCGCTTATTTATAAAACAAACAGAAGCGAAAAATGGGCGGCTTATTCTATTATGCTTTTTATTCTAATCATTGCTGCTTTTAACATAATGGCTTCATTAACCATGTTAGTGATAGAAAAGAAAAAAGATATTTTCATACTTCGGGGCATGGGACTTCGGGAAGAAGAAGTGCGGAGAATTTTTGTTTTGGAAGGCGTATTGATCAATTTCGTTGGGGCCTCACTTGGGTTGGTTTTTGGACTGATTTTGTGTTTAGCGCAAAAACATTTTGGTCTTGTTAAATTGCAAGGATCTATTGTTCCGTACTACCCGGTAGAAGTTCAATTTAGTGACGCATTGATTATTTTTAGCAGTATCATGTTTATCGGGATTATTTCTTCTACTCTGCTAGTTCGATACCTGATTCGGCGTCACGCACGCGCCTGAGCATTGAAGTCAAAACCTTGAAACTCGGAAACGATCATGTTAAGTTTTGAGAATATCAATTCCGGTTCCTTTTCAGTTACCAAAACCATTCGGTGATCTTTAAAATTTGGAATCCCCTTGAAATAGTTGGTATAATGCCTTCTCATTTCTACCACACCTAAAACAGAGCCTTTCCATTTAATAGACATTTCAAGATGTTTTTGCGCTGCCAATACCCGATCAGCAATACTAGGCGCTTCCAGTAATTCACCCGTTTGCAAATAGTGCTTTATTTCACGGAAAATCCAAGGGTAACCTATGCTAGCCCTACCAATCATTACCCCATCTACGCCGTATCGCTCTTTATATTCCTTGGCTTTTGCACCTGAATCGATATCTCCATTGCCAAAAACTGGGATATGCATGCGTTGATTCTGCTTCACTTTTGCAATCAAAGACCAGTCTGCATCCCCTTTGTACATTTGAGCGCGGGTTCTACCATGAATAGAAATAGCCTTAATTCCAACATCCTGGAGCCTTTCAGCCACTTCAACTATATACTTGGTATCATCATCCCAGCCCAAACGTGTTTTAACGGTAACGGGCAGTCTGGTGCTTTTTACGATTTCTTCGGTAAGCCTCACCATTTTAGGGATGTCTCTTAAAATACCGGCCCCGGCACCTTTGCAGGCTACTTTGTGCACCGGACATCCATAATTGATGTCTAAAATGTCGGGGTTCGCTCTTTCAGTTATTTCTGCTGCTTGACGCATGGATTCAATCTCACTTCCAAAAATCTGAATACCGATGGGTCTTTCATATTCAAAGATGTCGAGCTTTTGCAAACTTTTAGCGGCATCTCGAATTAATCCTTCCGAAGAGATGAACTCCGTGTACATTAAATCAGCACCATGTTCCTTGCATAAAGCACGAAAAGGAGGATCACTCACATCCTCCATAGGAGCGAGAAGTAGTGGGAAATCTCCCAGTTCTATTTTACCAATTTTGACCATGCATTTAAAATAGGCACCTTTGTGCAAAGATACGAATAAGCAAAAAATTCCATGTCAAATCCATTTATGCAGCAACTCCCGCCTTTTTTGAAGGCCATGTGCTTTTTGTTGCTAACCGTTTTTTCGGGTTCTTTTTTTGTGTTCATTGGCATGTTTGCAATCTCTACTGTTGCAGGAACGCCTATGGATTCTATTCAAGAAGTGTTTAAGCAACCTGACAATCCAAGTTATTTACCCATACTCCGAATACTTACTACCTGCAATCAGATTGGAGCATTCTTGTTTTCTACCTGGCTAATTTTTAAGGTTTTCGGACAAAACGCTCTTGGAGGCAATCGTTTTGGTGGATTTAAATGGCATCTGCTAATTATTGTTCCGCTCACCATGATGGCTGGAGCTCCTATTATAGACGCACTATTGCGATTAAATGAATTAGTTATTCCTGAAAATTCCTGGATCGAAACACTCGTTAAACCAATGGAAGAAGGTGCCGCAGATATGACCAAATCATTGATGACAATGGAGAGCATTCCCGCACTATTGCTCAATTTGATATTGGTTGGAGTACTTCCTTCATTGGGTGAAGAACTAGCTTTCAGAGGGGTATTACAACCGCTCTTCGCAAGATGGACAAAAAACATTCATTTGGGGGTTTGGATTTCGGCCTTTATTTTCAGCGCTTATCATTTGCAGTTTTATGGCTTCTTGCCTCGTATGCTCATGGGTGTTTTTTTTGGCTATCTTGTAGTATGGACAGGCAGTATTTGGCCTTCGGTACTGGCGCATCTCACCAATAATTTCAGCACCATTATCTACATGTACCTTTATCCCGAAACCTTACACATTGATTTTGAACACTGGGGTGATGAGGCATTTAACCCTACATTCTTAGCAATTGGGATTCTCATTTTTGCCACGGGACTCTTTTTTATTCGGCGAGATAGCGTGTGGAAAAGCATTAAGCCCATTTATATGGGACTTCATAAAGAAGAGATTATTGCTACTATAGAAGAATAATCTGGGATTTTTACTTTTGTAGAATTGCTCTGGCAATTTCCATATCGGCTGGAGTTGTTAGTTTTATATTTTCTCTATTGCCTTGTACAAGGTGCATTTTATGGCCTAAAGCTTCAACTACGCTTGCATCATCTGTAAAAAGTGGTCTATAAGTTTGATTATAGGCCTCACGCAGCAGGCTCATTTCAAAACATTGGGGCGTTTGAACCAAACGGAAACGACTTCGATCTACAGTATGATTATCAAGATCATTAATAACGCGTAGGCTATCAATTACAGGAACAATAGGAATGGCAGAACCAAACTCGCCGGCTGCGTTAAAACACCGTTCAATAGTTCCAACACTGGCAAGGGGTCTAACGGCATCATGCACGGCAACAATTCCAAATGGATTTGATAGCGCATCTAATCCACATTTAACAGAATAAAACCGTTCAGCCCCACCAGAAACCAGATTTACTTCTCTACCGAAATGGCACATTCCACACAATTTAGTCCAGAAGTCCATGTATTCTGGATGCATAACAATCACAATCTCAATATCTTCACGATAATCAATAAAGCGTTGAATAGTATGGAAAATGACAGGTTTTCCTGCCAAATCAAGAAACTGTTTGGGAACTGCCCCGCCCATACGGTCGCCAGTGCCACCAGCCACAATGATTACATGTTCCTGCATAGAACAAATCTAAAAACAAAAGAGGCCGTTTCGCATGAAACCGCCCCTCTTTACTTTGATTACATCAAAGTTAATACTCGTCTTCGTTGAAGAAGAAATCTTCTTTGCTTGGATAATCTGGCCAGATCTCTTCAATAGTTTCATAGATCTCACCTTCATCCTCAATTTGTTGTAGATTTTCTACAACTTCCAGCGGCGCTCCAGCCCGCATTGCAAAGTCGATTAATTCATCCTTGGTCGCCGGCCAAGGAGCATCTTCGAGATATGAAGCTAGTTCCAATGTCCAATACATATTCGAGATCTTTAGGTACCTTCTTAAAAATTACGCAAATAAGACGCTTTTTTCAAAGCGGGTCAAATAATTTTTGCTAAATTTTACTTTATTGATTTTCAGTCATTTAATTGGGGTTTCCATGGTATTTCAGTCGAATTTGTGCTTTTGCTCAGGTAGCGAGAGAGCACAAAAAGCAAATCTGAGAGCCTATTGAGGTACATAATGATCAAAGAATCGACCAAAATCTCATTTTGAACCATGCTTACTATTCTGCGTTCGGATCTTCTGCAAACACATCTTACTATGTGACAATTAGAAACCAGAACATGACCTCCCGGCAGCACAAAATTTCGCATTTCAGGAAGTTGTGCTTCCATTTTGTCTATTTCCGATTCTAAAGCCTCTATATCGGACTTATTTATTTCCGGAAGTTTCATTTTGGATCCGGGCTCTGCAGCAAGATGACTTCCAATAGTGAATAAATCGTTCTGAATACGAATCATCAAATCTGAAACATCGGGCATATCGGCCAAATCTCTGATCAATCCTAACCAGGAATTAAGCTCATCCACCGTGCCATAAGCTTCAATTCGGATATGATCTTTTGGCACCCTGGCTCCTCCAATAAGGGAAGTAGTTCCCTGATCTCCTTTACGTGTGTATATTTTCATTTGATGATGTTAGCTCTTCTTTAACAAAATACATTTCAAGCACCCCTTTGTTCTTGGCAAGAATTTTTCCTCTGGATTTACAACGGTATTTATGTTTCACTAATTCGAAAGTAGCTTCCGAAATATTTATCCTCCCAGTCTTCCCGCTGCTTTCCATGCGGGATGCAGTGTTAACAGTATCACCCCAAATATCATAAGCGAATTTTTTTTCACCCACCACGCCGGCCACAACAGAACCCGAATGAATTCCAATCCTTATTGGCCAAGGAGACTCCCCTTTATTCATTCTTACTTCATTAATCTTCTCCATTTCTGCTATCATCACCAATCCAAACTCAACTAAGTGTATGGCATGCTGATCATCGCTAACAGGTAAACCGGTAGCGCACATATAAGCATCCCCAATCGTTTTAATTTTTTCCACTTTATGCTTATTGGTATGCCTGTCAAAAGCTCTAAAACACTCATCCAACGATTCTACCAATTTGCTGGAACTCATTTCTTCTGTAAGCTGAGTAAAACCTTTGAAATCGGAAAATAATACAGATACGTCCTTGTATTTTCTTGAGGTGGCTTGGCCTTCTCGTTTCAATTCTTCGGCAGTTTCTTCAGGTAAAATATTAAGCAAAAGCTCATCCGATTTTCTTTTTTCTGCCTCAAGTTCAGAAGTTCTTACCTGTACTTTTTCTTCTAATCGTTGATTTTCCTTTTTCAACATTGCCAGTCGTAATTGAACTAGAAGCCAAATAATCAAGATCAGCAATATAGCGCAAAGCATAATGAACCAAGGTTCTCGATAAATGGGAGCCTTAACGCTAAATGAATAGCTATACGGGCTTTCTAACCAATAATTGTCTCTGCTTCTTGATCTGATTTGCAACTCGTAATTTCCTGGCGGAAGTGCAGTAAAAGTAATTTGTGGTTCAGAAAAGGGAAGTGACCAAATGCTATCTAGACCAATCAAACGAAATTCGTACTCAATTACCCCAGAATTATCCGTTTCGATTACGTTCCATTTAAAAGTCAAATGATTTTGACGATGATCAAAAATAGCTTTGACTGGGACCCCAAACTCGTCGGTTTCATAGCCTAAAGTATCCCAATTAACGGGCTCATAGCTCAAATCAATCGCAGACAATTGTACATTAGGCGCCGTAAAGTCAGTAAACCTCAAGCCTTCTTCAAATCGGAAAAGCCCTCCCAAAGTACCAATCCAAAGACGCGAATTTGAATCATAAAATAGTGCTTCTTCTACCGCAACAGAGGATCTCAAGCCATCATATTTTTCTAAAAAATCCTGATCAAGTACTATTTGATAATCCGGATCCATTTCCCATTTCACCAATCCTTTCGGGGTTCCAATCCAAACCTCGGCATCGTCAGTAAAACAAATGGACTTAATTCTGGGATCAGGTAAATTCTGCTTCGACCTAAAATTTTGCACCGTTTGTTGATTGTACTTTATCAATCCTTTATTCTCCGTACCCAGCCAGAGATTCCCATTGGGATCAACGCTTAAAACCTGAATGGAAGCATATCTCAATTCCTCAGGAATATCAATCGGGCTGAGGGTAGAATCCAAAATCAACACGCCGTCTTTACCTCCCAAAACCAGGTTTTGATTCCAACGTATTGCACTGTTCCAACCATTGGCAAACTGCTCAAACTCGACTATGAACCCGGTTTCAGGGTTCCAAATTTCATTTCTTATAAAAGCAAGAGGCACATCTCCATAAAAACCGCAAAGACCTGATATTTCGATATCGTCCAGATAATGCTTCAAACCTGATTGCTCATTCCACTTCCAAATGCCATTTGAAACAGTGCTACACCAAATGCTTTGTCCATTGGCAAAAATGCTGTTGATGGCATTCTCCGGGCGGCTATCGATATTGAAAATTTTTCTGCTTTGCCCCTGCCGATGAGCGTAAATATTGCCTTCGTACGTACCTAACCAAATGGTTCCGTCAGAACTTTCATCCATAGCCGTAATAATGTTATCAGGCCATCCGGAACGAGCATCAAAACGTGCCAATGACAAATCGTTCAACCTTGATAAACCGCCAAAAAAAGTTCCAAACCAAAGCGAATTTGAGGGGTCAACATAGAGCTTTCTTATTCTGTTATTACTTAATCCATTATTCTCTGTGAAGAGGCTTGCACTTATTAGGGAATCTCCCTGAAATTCGCAGCGGTAAGCCCCACTGTTGTAACCAAACCAAATACCCTTGCGAAAATCTTCTGCGATGGAGCGGACTCTTTTTCCATTAAAAAACGAAATCACTTCCCATTGCTCATTTCCTGAATCAAGACAATAAGCAGATGTTTGACTCCCTGCCCATAATCTTCCCGAAGAATCTTTGAACAAACAAAGAATATCAGAATCACTTATACCATACGTTTCATTATAAAGGCTAAAATTTCCTTCAAAGAGGCTCATCACGCCAATATCGGTACCGAACCACAATTTATTTTGAGAATCACGAAAACCACATCGGAAGGATCCCGGTTTAATTTCAGTAGGAATTTCGATTTTGCGCCACTTTTCTTTTGCGTATTGAAATAAATTCCCATCAAAAGCAGCAGCATAAACGGTTCCAAGACTATCACTCACAATTGCCCGAATGTGAGTGCTAGTAATTCCTTCTTTGTCTGCAAACAATCGGATAGAGTCGTTTTTAAAATAGCCTAATCCTGAATCTTCCGTACCAAACCAAAGGTTTTGTTCATGGTCAAAATGCAAAACACGAATGGACGCATCGCTCAAGCCCTGCTCTTCGCCAAAAACCTCAAATTTATTTCCATCAAACCTCAGCAATCCCCCACTCTCAGATGCTATCCATAAAAAGCCATCTTCATCGGAAATCATATCATAAACCCCGGCATGAGGCAGCCCTTCAGGGGTAGAAAAATGGGCAAAGTCGTAGCGTTGTGCTTTCAGCGAAGCAAAACCTGAAAAAAGTATTAGTATGCCAATAAGTAACTTCAAGACTTCGAAGATATACGTTTTACAAGCAATGTTAAAAGCGTTAAATAAGGACTTATAGCCTTATTTTTGCACCCATTATGGAAGATCATTTCATCAAATACGATAATCCTGCCAAACAGGAAAAATACGACAGAGCCTATTTAAAAATGGCCACCGAATGGGCGCGTTTGTCGCATTGTTACCGCAAACAAGTAGGTGCCTTAATTGTAAAAGATGGAATGATTATATCTGATGGCTACAATGGCACCCCAACCGGATTTCCTAATGCTTGTGAAGATAATGATGGCAATACCCATTGGTATGTGCTTCATGCCGAGGCTAACGCTATTATGAAAGTTGCCAAATCCAACAACAGCGCAAAAAACGCAACACTCTATTTAACACTTTCACCTTGTAAAGAATGCAGCAAATTAATACTGCAAGCGGGGATCAAGCGTTTGGTCTATTTGAATGAATACAAGGACAATTCCGGCATAGATTTTTTGAAAGAAGCTAGGATTGAAGTGACTCATTTCGAAAATATTTGAACAAAACTCTGCCATTCAACATTAATTCAGAAAGCAAATAATGAGTCATTTAATACAAGACAACAACAATTCAAGGCCCAACCGAAGCTCTGCCTATCAACCTCTATGGATTGGGCTTATGTTGATTCTTGGGATCTATATTGGAACCAACCTCAACGAAGGAAACGTATTTCAGCAGAACAAATCAGGCAATTCTGAAAACCCTGGAAAACTGGTAAATATTCTGAATTACATTGAAGAAAATTATGTTGATTCAGTAGACAAAAAAGCCTTGATTGATGCGGCTATCAATGCTATTCTTCAAGAGTTGGACCCTCACAGCTACTATATTACGCCTGAAGAGTTTGCCGAAATGCAGGAGCCTATGGAGGGTAATTTTGAAGGTATTGGCGTGGAATTCATGATTCAGAAAGATACATTAACAGTAGTTACTCCCCTTCAAGGCGGCCCATCAGAGCTAGCAGGAATTCTTGCCGGAGATCGAATTATTCAAGTGGATGGTGAAAACATTGCCGGTGTGAAAGTGAGCAATGATAAGGTGATGAAAATGCTCAAAGGCCCGAAAGGCACTGAAGTGAAGCTTATATTAAGACGAAGAAATGAACTCGAAGACCTTGAATTTACTATTGTTCGCGATAAAATTCCCATTGAAAGTGTAGTTGCCGCTTTTATGACTGATCAAGAGACGGCTTACGTTAAAGTTACCCGTTTTGCTAAAACCACTTATGAAGAATTTATTAATGCAATGGTTAAACTCCAAGCCGAGGGAGCAAAAAAAGTAGTGCTCGATTTGCGCGGCAACGGAGGAGGCTATCTCAATACAGCCATCCCCATGGTGGAAGCATTTTTATCAGCCGGAGAACTCATTGTTTACACCGAAGGAAAAGCCAGTCCTCGCCGGGATTATCTCTGCGAAAAGAATGGCCTTTTTCGCAACATGGGTCTGGTTGTACTCATCAATGAGGGATCAGCATCAGCAAGTGAGATACTGGCCGGAGCATTGCAAGATCAAGACCGAGCATTTATTGTTGGAAGAAGAACTTTCGGCAAAGGGCTTGTTCAAGATGAAATTGCACTAAAAGATCACAGTGCACTTAGATTAACCATTGCCCGCTATTACACCCCATCAGGCAGATCAATTCAAAGACCTTATGGCAAGGGAATAGATTACGAGGGCGATTTTGAAGACCGCTATACCCGCGGGGAATTGCTAAATGCCGATAGCATAACCTTTCCTGATTCATTAAAATTCTCAACCAAAGGTGGTCGCACCGTTTATGGCGGCGGTGGAATTATGCCCGACATCTTTGTGCCTATAGACACAACCTACGACTCCGAATACTTTAATGAGCTTTCTTATCTTGGATTGCTTAGACAATTTAGTTTCGAATACGTAGATAAAAACCGCGATAAGCTATTAAAAATGGGCGATGAATCCTTTTTTGTGAAACAATATCAAGTGGCTGAGGATATTATGAATCAATTGTTTAGCTATGCACAAGCGGAAGGGCTTCAAAAAGATGAAGCCGGAATAAAAAGATCAAAGAAAGAAATTGCACTTAGATTGAAAGCTCAGATTGCCAAACAACTCTATGGCGACGAGAGCTTTTATAAAATCCTTTTGCAGGCTGATCCGGATTTCGAAAAAGGCTTAGAATCCCTAAACAGTTCAGTGTCTGTTATAAATATGAAATGATGCAATTCTGTGTTTTTATTTTGTAATGTTCATGAAGGTTCAAATTGCTAACTTGTGGCCCCGTATAATAAATTAAACTAGAGAGATATGTCATTCAAACTTCCAAATCTTCCTTACGCGTTCAACGCCTTGGAGCCTCACATAGATGCCCGTACAATGGAGATTCATCATGGCAAACACCATGCTGCCTATACCACTAATTTAAACAATGCCGTTGCCGGCACTCCCCTTGAATCGAAAAGCATCGAAGAAATTCTCCAAAACTTAGATATGACCAACATGCCTCTTCGCAATAATGGAGGAGGTTTCTTTAATCACAATCTTTTTTGGGAAATTCTATCTCCCAATGGTGGTGGTGACCCAAGCGGTGAATTAGCTGAAGCGATTACCCGCGATTTTGGCTCATTAGATGCACTTAAAGAAAAATTTAATGCGGCTGCCACAACACGTTTTGGATCAGGATGGGCTTGGCTATGCTACAAATCCGGCGGTAAGCTTGAAGTTTGCAGTACACCTAATCAAGATAATCCCCTCATGCCAAATACAGGCTGCGGTGGAACGCCAATTATGGGTCTTGATGTTTGGGAACATGCGTATTACCTCAATTATCAAAATCGTCGTCCCGATTATATTACTGCTTTCTGGAATGTAATTAATTGGACAGAAGTAAGCAAAAGATATAGCAGTTCTAAATAAAATTGCGCCTATAAATGGAGGGTTATCAGAAACGATAACCCTTTTTTATTGCAAAAAAAACGGCCTTTGCAGGCCGAGTTTTCTAAAGTCAGGATGGATTTAATACCAAATCCGCATATAATATTGTACAAAACATTTTATATGAAAGATTGGCAAATGCCTTTACAGTAGCGAATATAGACCAATGGAGTAATACGGAATTGGACTATTACAGATACCTATACGGTATAACTTGTTGTTAGCAAACGTATTTAATACGATTAAATAAATTCAATATTCATGATACACCTAACAGGCAAATTTTGCCCATTGGTGCACAATACACTTGTGCTGCCGGCTGCCATAACTGAAGTTTTAACACATTGTTCAGCCCCTTTAGATTTGAAGGTAATAACAACAGGGCTATCTGTCACACTGTGCATAGCTGCTGCTTTGTACAAACTCGCCATGCGCCTAATTCTAGCTTTTTCGTTAACCAGAATATCTTCATGCTGGTTATCATCACTATAACTAAATATCGAAGTCACCATTTTCTTCCAGGTATGCTTTGGGTTTCAGGTAGTATAACGGCAGTCTTTGAAAAAAGGTTTCAAATAAAAGACCAAGGCATTAATAATGGAAGATGAATGAAGACTAAGCCTCTTATAGTGTAATTTTCAAAGCAACTGAGCAAAGTGCAGTGATCTTAAAGTCCTCATCAATTCTTCGTCCTAAAACCCATACAATCCGATCACCAGAACAGAGCAACAATATTCTCTCCTTCTCATGCACCGGCACCTTTTGCAGAATCATAAAATCACTCAGCTTTTGTTTACCCTTCATCCCAAGAGGTTTAAACCAGTCTCCATCTTGCTTATAGCGAAGGGTTAAGGGAAACTCAAGCAAATCAGCATTGAGCCAGGTGGTATTTAGACTATAATCCGGTACAGCACCCGAGCTCAGCTCAACAAAGTCCAAACGCATGTTCACCGGGAGATTTACAGCGCTCAAGTCTCTTTTTATAAACCATTTATCCTTCTCCTTGATCTCAACAGGAAGTATAAATATTTGCTTCCTGTCTCGAACTAATTTATGACTTGAAGAAAGTAATTGTTTTCCGGATTCTGAATGAAGTAATTGCATCACTTCAGATGCTCTATCTGAACTAAATCCATATTGAGGCAAATACTCAGCAAGCATCAATTCAGGGCTATTTACTTCCTTTAATTTTTCAATATTGATGGACAAATTTCCATCCTTCTGTTCGATAATATTTAACCACGTTTTCTCTAAAACAGGCGCAATAAAATTCCAAGCTTCATTTGCCTTTTTCGCTGTAGAAACAAGTCCTTCCTTGAATCCCGGGAATTTATCTTCCATCAAAGGAAGTAATTCATTTCGAATTTTATTTCGAGTATAGTCTACACCCTTATTACTACTATCTTCTTTCCATCTGAACTCATTTTTTGTCATGTATTCAGCAATTTCACTTCGCTTTGCAAATAACAGTGGCCGGACAATATTTGAACGTTTCATCGGAATTCCGCGCAGTCCCTTTAAGCCAGTTCCTCGTAACAAATGAAAGAACACTGTTTCGGTAGAATCATCGGCATGATGGGCTGTAGCGATGTATTGATAAGCATTCCCATTGGCAACAGAATTGAGAAATTCATAACGCAATTTTCGGGCAGATTCCTGTAGGGATTTACCGGATTTCTTCATCTCTCCCTTTACATCAACCCTCACCGAATAAAAAGGAATGCCTCTATCAATTGCCCAGCTTTTTACAGACAGCTCTTCATCATCCGACTCAGCGCCGCGCAATCCATGATTAACATGGGCTATTCCAATAGAATAATTCAGTTTAAAAAATAGATTAGACATGCACATAGAATCCATCCCCCCACTCACTGCCAGCAATATCTTGTCATCCTTGCTACAAAGATGATTTTGATCGATAAATGCTCTAAACTGCGATTCCATCTCTTAAACTTTCAATAAGCGCCTGAACTTTCACATTGCACTCTTCCCATTCTGCTTCTGGATTACTTAAAGCAGTAATGGCTCCTCCTACACCGGCAGATAATTTGTATTCATTCTTATGAAAG
>JBDNHP010000439.1:0-1745 GCA_041688765.1 Flavobacteriales bacterium | reverse complement strand
GGAATTCACCAAAAGCAAGAACAACTAAATCGAAATCCAGACTTGATAGGTTTGAGTCGGTAAAGACTGCTGCAACCGGCAAACGAGAAGAGCGCGAATTGCAAGCTGGCATAAATATGGAGCGATTAGGCGGGAAAATTTGTGAGTTTCATAGGGTACGAAAAACGTATGGAACACGCAAAATTATCGATGGTTTCGATTATGTATTTAAGCGGGCTGAGCGTGTTGGAATTGTTGGGAAAAATGGTTGTGGAAAAACGACTTTTCTGGAATTGATGACAGGTAAAACACAAGCAGATGGGGGTAAAATTGTTATTGGTGATACCGTGGTTTTTGGTTATTATACACAGGAAGGAATTCAACTGAAACCGGGCATGCGCATCATTGAAGCTGTGCGCGAAATTGCGGAAGTTGTGCCGCTAAAAGGAGGCCAAAAACTCACAGCTGCTGATCTATTAGAACGATTTTTATTTCCCCGAAAAAGACATTTTGAATTTATTGAAAAGCTCAGTGGTGGTGAGAAAAAACGCTTGTATTTGCTCACTATTCTTATGAAGAATCCCAATTTTTTGATTCTGGATGAACCTACCAATGACTTGGATATTTTTACGCTATCTGCACTAGAAGAATATTTAGAACAATTTAATGGTTGTTTGGCTGTAGTGAGTCACGATCGCTATTTTATGGATAAGTTAGTGGAGCATGTACTTTGGTTTAAAGGGGATGGAACTGTGCGAGATATACCGGGCAATTATACCTTGTATAGAGAGCAAATGTTGAATGAAGAGCGCCGGGATGCTGATGATCGCAAAATTGCTGCTTCAAAAATAGAGAAGCCAAAAGAGGATAAGGCTAAACTTAAATTGAGTTTTAAAGAGAAGTTTGAATTGGATCAAATCGAAAAAGATTTACCGATTTTGGAGTCTAGAAAAGAAGAGCTGGAATCGCTTATTGGATCGGGAACATCGGATCATGAGCAGCTATTAAAATGGACTCAAGAACTTGGGAAAATATCAGCAGATTTGGACGCTAAAGGAGATCGTTGGCTTCAATTGAGTGAAATGGCAGGGAGTTGATTTTCTTTTGTCCGATAGAACAATCAAATGTTTTTCATAAATGATGTCAAGCACAATTAGATTGTGAAGAGAAAACGGTGTCGCTAGAAAATGCTAGCATTTTATTTCTATAAACATACGACCTCTTCCTTCTAGGCAGGGACGGCATTGACAACGTGATGCATTATTAAAAATCAATGGAATTTGAACTCTATTCATCCCGAAGGGATTTAATATTTATAGCCAAATGACATTATTATAACAAACGCCCCCACGGAAGGAAGGGCTCGCATAATGAATGGATTGCTTAATAATTAAATTCATCCTCAACGTTGCACCGCAAATTTTACAGATTCCGTTCTTTTGCCTTCCTTAGCCTTCAATATATAGCAAATAATTGCCCTTGATGAAATTGGAAATGTAGAGCATAAGGGTAATATCGTTGTTAGAGAGAGGCAAAGATTTGAGGATTTTGCCTTGCATATCAAAAATCTTAGTACCTGCGCCATTTTAGCATTGATATCGAAGCAAAATGTTGCAAATAAAATGATAGGGTTACCCCTTTAGATCGCAGAACGTAAATAGATTATGTTCTGCGAGAGTTTCTTTGTGTAAAGAAAGCACAAATGAAGATACTTAAAGAATTATCCAGAAAAGAGTTTAGGGCTAAATTTGGGTCGGAAGATCAAT
>JBDNHP010000438.1:0-11198 GCA_041688765.1 Flavobacteriales bacterium | reverse complement strand
TGTGTCAGAGGCCACATCATCAACAACATCATAAACATCATTCCACAGACTTTCTGCTGTTGCATTGTCACGAGCGGAATAAATACTGTAAGCGTTTTCGGATTCTTCTTTTCTGCATGAGAAAAGTGCCAGAGCCAAGAAAAACAATCCTAAAATTTGAGTGTATTTTAACATAGCTGTAAATTTGTTCAGAGCTATGACATGAGAAAAAATGAGAGGTTTAATTCAAATGGAAAAAAGTGCTGGAACAGCTTTAGCTTCGCTGCTCAGTCAAACTTTTTTTCTCAATCTGTAAATGCTAAAAGCGTATTCATGGTGATCATCAATGGGGTGATGCTGTATAAGCACCTTATCCCATTCAGCCGCATTATATTCAGGGAAAAAAGCATCACCTTCTACCTGCGCGTCCACTTCTGTGATGAGCATTTCATCAACCAGCTCCAAATCAAGTGCTAAGGAGTAAATTTGCGCTCCTCCAATTATAAAAGCTTTGTCTTTCTCCTCTTCTTCGGCAATTTCAATGGCTTGCTCTAAATCACTCAAAACGATAGCCTTGCTAAGCATATAAAGCGGATCACGACTCAAAATAATATTGAGCCTATCGGGCAGAGGTCTGAATTTTAGTGGGATACTTTCATAATTTTTTCGCCCCATTATAACAGGATATCCTTTGGTGCTTTCTTTAAAGAAACGCATATCATCTGGAAGATGCCAAACGAGGTCATTATCTTTTCCGATAACTCTGTTTGCAGCCACAGCCGCTATTATAATTACATCCATTTTTAAACTGATACTGCCGCAGGAATATGAGGATGCGGATTGTAATTTAACAATTCGAAATCTTCAAATTTAAATTTAAAGATATCATTAATTTCCGGATTAATCTTCATTGTTGGCAATGCTCTAAGCTCACGTGTAAGCTGCAATTTAGCCTGTTCGAGATGATTATTGTAAAGATGTACATCGCCGAAACTATGAACAAATTCACCGGCTTGCAACCCTGTAACTTGCGCTACCATGAGGGTAAGCAGAGCATACGACGCAATATTGAAAGGAACGCCCAAAAAGGTATCTGCACTGCGCTGATAGAGTTGGCAACTCAATTTTCCGTTTGCCACCCAGAACTGAAACAAGCAATGGCAAGGTGGTAAAGCCATATCATCAACTAAAGAAGGATTCCAGGCAGAAACAATGTGTTTTCTGGAGTTTGGATTGTTCTTAATACCCTCTATAAGTTTTACAATCTGATCCGTATGCGTTCCATCGGGATTAGGCCATGAACGCCATTGGTAGCCATAAACAGGCCCAAGATTTCCATTTTCATCTGCCCATTCATCCCATATTTTTACCCCGTTTTCTTGGAGATATGCAATATTCGTATCTCCTTTTAAAAACCAAAGAAGTTCATGAATGATAGAGCGCAAATGAAGCTTTTTTGTAGTGAGCACAGGAAAGCCTTCTGAAAGGTCAAATCGCATCTGGTAGCCAAACGTACTCAGTGTACCCGTACCGGTCCTATCGCCCTTTTCAACGCCAGTATCTAGGATATGGCGCAATAAATCATGATACTGTTTCATAAAAAGTTACCTGATACAAATTTACTAAGTAAGATACAATGTTGCCTCTTAATTAATGAGCAATATGAATGATTTATAAACAGGATTCATGGCCTTACAATTCATTCAAATGGAAATAAATTGTAATTAGATTGCAGTCAAACCACATTGTCTAGCACAACTATCGATTAGATTTCAGGCAAAATAGAAATCATCACCTCTCTGATAAGCTGAATTTACCATAACTTTGAAAACATAGTTTCATTTGTAATCCTTTATGAATAGAACGAACTTGTATATCCTTGCCCTTTTAGTTTCCACGTTATCCATGCAATCTTGTGGATCCGAATCATCTGAAAAAGAGAATTCAGAAAATGCCATTCCATCCGATTCGATAATCCAATTATCTGATTCGCGGATTGGATATTATTTGGTTGACGATTACCTAAAAGTGCTAGGTGAAACTCAATCTCCTAAAGCAACTCAGCATTTGGCGTATTTCTCAGGCCTCATTCTTTACGCCAGAAATGACTCTGCATTTATGAACTCCACTTATAATTTTCATGAAGGAGGTTCAGAAATGCTACTCCACATGATTTCAGCAAATATGGCAACAGCCGTGGCTCATCCTGATCTTGATGCCATTTACACCATGCAGTTTAATGATGATCAAAGCATTTTCATAAAGGCTGATGACTGGTCGGGCAAACTCCTGAAATGCAGTTCCAATCCCGACATTAATTTAACTGATTTCTATATTAACAGATTGCTTCTGGGCAGAAACTATCAAATGCACGGCTCCCTGGTAAAATTCAATCCGGACGGCACTTTGGATGGTTTTGATAGTTTAAAATCATATTATATTCATACTGACTATATGGGCCCAGGAATGGAGTTTGATATGATCGATTTATGGTCTTCCAATAGCGATAACGCCCTTACTTATGGCTTTGAAATTTCCCCTTCTGGAATGACAATGTTTGAGCTCGATTGTAAAACGGAAGAGGATGGAATGTGCGTTGAAAACACCAGAGGAATAACCAAATATGAATTAATTAATGCCGATTAATTTAAGTATTTTAGATTTTAATGAAGGTCGAACCAATGAGTGGCTAATTCAGGCTTTCACAATCAGTGTTGGTTCCATTGCCTGTTCTATTATTATTCATGTATTTTTTATACTATTACTTATTCCGGGGATTTTACTTTTTCTACCTAGAGCGGGTGTCCAAATTGATGTACAGCAAAAAACCATCAGACGATATAATTCACTATTAAATATATGCGTTGGCACATGGCTAAATTTCGAGAATTTGGAGCAATTGAACCTCAAGCATAGTCGCGCCGAATCAACAGCATATACTCGGTTTGGAGCAAATAGAAGTCTATATGTTTCATTTGATGTATATTTCAGCTACCCCAATGAGGAGCCATTCTTATTTAATGATTTTTTATCTTATCCTCAAGCCAAAAAGATTTGTGAAAACCTTCATCAAATATGTTCAAACATTGGATACACGAACCATATTGAAAAAAAAATAAACGATCCTACCCGAGGACTTTAATCGTTATGAGTAACTTAATGTATCAAGCAATTCAAGTTTCCTTGAATTAAAATTATGAAATACCTACCCCTCTTTCTTATTCTCACACTATTGGCTGAAATCATAGGGACAGTTGGGGGATTTGGTTCTAGCGTATTTTTTGTTCCGATAGCTGGTTTTTTTGTTGACTTTCATTCTGTACTCGGTATTACAGCCATGTTTCACGTTGCCAGTAATCTCACCAAAGTGGGTGTGTTTAGAAAAGGAATCGATTGGAAAATTGTGATCTGGCTTGGCGTTCCTGCTGTTGCTTTTGCAGTGCTGGGATCCTATTTGGGCCGCTATTTTCAGGTGTATTTTCTCGAAATCAGTCTTGGCGTATTTCTAGTACTCTTGAGTTTGTTCTTTTTACGATACAGCTCATTGCGTTTTAAAGCTACTCCCACTAATGCAATAATAGGTGGCGCTAGTTCAGGCATTGCTGCTGGATTACTCGGAACCGGTGGAGCCATCAGAGGCCTGTCCTTAGCATCCTTCGGCCTTTCTAAGGACAGCTTTGTGGCAACATCAGCCATTATTGACCTTGCCATAGACACCGGTCGCACGGTAGCATATTACGATAATGGCTATATCCATAAAGATGATTTCTATCTGATCCCATTCTTAGTAGGTATTGGCATAGTTGGAACTTTAATCGGCAAAAAAATTCTGAATCGTATATCCCAAGAGCAATTCAGGAGTATCACTCTGATTCTCATTCTTTTAATAGGACTTATAACCTTAGGTCGATCCATTTATTCAGTCATTTGAATTTTGCATCTGCCAAGGATTTTACAATTTTTCATAAATCAATCTTTGGATAATTTATAGTTTTACTATACTTATCCTATCTTTGAACTTATTGAAATACTGCTTTTTACCCTGAAATAATATAAAATGCCATCTAAACACTTGAACTTTTCCCATCTAAAAGCTGATCTCCCAGCAAGCCTTGTTGTGTTCTTAGTTGCACTTCCTCTATGTTTAGGAATAGCTGTTGCATCAGGAACTCCACCTATCACCGGTTTAATTGCAGGAGTTATAGGTGGAATTGTGATTGGACTTCTGAGCAAAAGTCAGACGAGTGTTAGTGGTCCGGCAGCAGGTTTAACGGCTGTTGTAATTTCGTCAGTTGAGACCTTAGGTAGTTTGGAATTGTTCTTCAGTGCAATTGTAATCGCCGGTCTTTTGCAAATTATTTTTGGCTGGATTAAGGCGGGTATAGTTGCTGATTATATCCCTTCCAACGTTATTAAAGGACTATTAGCGGCGATTGGAATTATTCTGATTTTCAAACAAATACCTCATGCTCTGGGCGTAGATAAAGATCCGGAAGGAGAATTTTCATTTTTTCAAATAGATGGTGAAAATACACTCAGTGAATTTTTCCATGCTTTTGAGTCAGTGAGACCCGGCGCTCTTATAATTTGCTTGGCTTCTTTAGCCATTCTTATATTTTGGAAAAAAATTAGAATGTCTTGGACCAAGTTCTTGCCGGGTACATTAGTCGTGGTTTTTGCTGGTGTTGGTCTAAATGAATTATTCACCATTATTGCTCCTGGCTTACACATTGAAGATTCCCATTTGGTAAGCATTCCGCAGGTGGAATTCAACGCAGGACTATTACACTTTCCAAAATTCTCGTATTTGCTTGATTGGAAATTATGGGTTGTTGCGTTTACTATTGCTGCGGTGGCATCGCTTGAGACACTCCTCAATCTTGAAGCAGTTGACAACATCGATCCACAAAAAAGAAACTCTCCACCAAACCGGGAGCTGATGGCTCAAGGCATTGGTAATACTTTTTCAGGATTGTTGGGAGGATTGCCAATTACATCTGTAATTGTAAGGAGTTCAGTGAATATTGATGCCGGTGCCAAAACGAAATTATCTGCCGTTTTGCACGGGTTTCTATTATTGACTAGCGTAGTTCTTCTTGCCCCTTTTATGAATAGTATTCCGCTTTCTGCGCTCGCTGCAATACTGCTTGTTACAGGATATAAACTTGCCAGTATAAAAGAATTTAAGGCCATGTACAAAAAAGGATGGAATCAATTTTTTCCATTCCTCGTTACCGTTTTGGCTATCTATTTCACGGATCTTCTAGTAGGTATCCTAATTGGACTTTCTGTGAGTATATTTTTTATTCTCAGAAACAGCTTTAGAAATCCATTCGCTGTTGATACTGCTACACTTCACATCGGTGATGTAATAACTGTAGAACTTCCAAATCAGGTAACTTTTTTAAACAAAGCCACCATTAAGAACACGTTATGGGGAATTCCTGCAAACAGCAAAGTGATTATTGACGCCTCAAGAGCTTCTTACATAGATCATGATGTGGTTGAAATAATTAGGCAATTCGCTGATGTTGTAGCCCCTGAAAATAATATTCAACTTAACTTAGTGGGCCTTAAAGAAGTATACTTTGAGAAAGACTATGTACAGTTTAGCAATGTGCTCGATAAAGTAACTCAACAAAAACTGAAACCTCTTGAAATTCTTGAAATTCTAAAAGCGGGAAATGTGAGATTTGTGGCCGGTCAGTCGCAACAAACAAACTATATTGAACAGGCGAGTGCTACTTCGGGCGGACAAAGTCCTATGGCTGTTATTGTGAACTGCGTAGACTCGAGAACATCTCCTGAAATTGTTATGGACGCTGGGTTAGGTGAGTTAATCACTATCCGAATAGCTGGAAACATTATTAGTCCCGAGATTATTGGCAGTATAGAAATCGGTGTTGCTAAATTGGGGGCTAAACTAATTGTAATTAAAGGTCATTCACAATGTGGTGCCGTTGGTGTAGCTGTAAACAAATCCAATACCGGATACATGGATTATATTACATCGAAAATCGAACCTGCAATTATAAAAAGTGGATACGAAAGAGACAAAATTGACGCCAACAATGACACTCAAATGGAGAAAATTATTTGTTTAAATGTTCAAAATTCCATTGAAGAGTTACTTTCACAAAGCGCAATGCTCAGAGAAAAAGTTAAAAGCGGCGAAATTGCAATTGTGGGAGCATACCACGATCTGCAATCTCGCATAATTCACTTTGAAAAGCCTTATCATATTAAGGATTAAGCTATATCAAAATTCAATTTTATAGCTCAGATTCGGAATCACAAGTACTTCCGAATCGGAGTCTATACGCTGATATTTGAAATTATATTGATCTGCAAATTGCTCAGAACTTCCCAAAGCATTCAAGACCTGGAGCGACCATATCCCACTAAACTTCTGATGATTAACTCGGTAAGAAAAGGATAAATGTAACAGATTTCTAGCCGCTGAACTGATTGAAAATGCATTCTGAAAATCTTCAACCGTTTCACCTTGCAAAAGGGTTTCCTGCTCTAAAACAGGATTCAATCGCTCTCCACCCATAAGCGTATATCTTGCGCTGGCATTAAAAACTTTGTTCTTGGTTTCCGCTGAGATCCATTCCTTTCCAACAAGAATATTTGCAATATATCGCTGATCAAAAACAGTTGACCTCCAAATTCCATCACCACCAGTATAAGATGACTTAAAAATGGAAGTCGTTAATAAATAATACCAACCTTTATGGAGAAAGCGTTCAAGCGTTAATTCCACACCGTAATTTTCACCTTTACCTGTGTTTTGCGCCGGAGCACCAATAAACCAGTCATAGCGCAGATTGATGAATGAAAAAGAACTATCTGCAATAACAGGTATATTGTACAATTGCTGAAAATAAAGCTCGGCTTTGAGTCTAGAATGCTCAGTTAATGAACGATCATAAGCAAGAATGAGGTGATGAGCCTTGCTGAAATCCAAATTCCTGTTAGCCTGTACTCTTTCATTACCCACTTGTATTTCTTCTAAATAATAATTCAATTTTTCCAACTGGCTGTGCTTACCATAAGCCAAGCTTAAATGCTGACTATCTTTTAATTTGTAACGAAAAGAAATTCTAGGTTCAATTACCACATTTTCATTTAAGGCGAAGTATTGCAAATGAACTCCGGGATTACACTGAAATTTATCACAAATAGCAAAGGAAGATTGAGAAAATGTTTGGATTAATAAAGTACTTCCCTCACTAATAATTCGATCCTCAAGCTCCTCCGAAAATTGCTCCAACCCCTTAATTCCCACATCATAACCTAATAAAGACAAAGTGAAACCTGTTCTATTGGTATGTGATTGATTAAATTTTTTGTTCATCAATCCATTAAATCTATAGTTTAATGATTTATATTTTATTTTCTGTGATAATACTTCATCATAACTATCATCATACTGAAAAAGATTCAAGCGAGTAAGATCTCCAGACGCACTTGCCGTGAACTTCAAATACCAATCATCGCTAATGAATCTTTTTGAAGACAATCCTATAATTCCATTACCCAATCGCGTTCTTGCACCTTCAAGATCACGAGCATACTCCCATTCAGTGCTATCCTTAACTGGCAAGCTATTTTGCTTGTCTAATAATCCCAATCCCCAGATTGAAACATTACCTAATAATGTTTTAGGAAAATTAATTTTAAATGAAAGATCCTGATATCCTATTTCACCTGCTTCTTCTGGCAAAATGGGACTAATAAGTCCAAAAGTAGAATAACGATAATTGAAAAGATAGGATGACAGTTTCCCCTTTTTAAATGGCCCTTCAGAAGCAAAATCTATTCCGATTATTCCAGCTTGAAAGGTATGCTCAGATTGAAGATTATTCCCATTTCTCAGGCTTAAATCGAACACTCCGGAATAAGCATTTCCATATTCAGCCGGGAAAGCTCCAGTAAAAAAATCTGAATTTGCTAGCATTTGACTGCTCAGAGCGGTAATAACTCCTGCCCCCAATCCGGTAATTTCTGCAAAATGGTTTGGATTAGAAACCTGCATGCCTTCTATTCTCCACAATACCCCTTTAGGAGCATTTCCGCGAATTACTATGCCGTTAGAAGAGATGTTTCCGGCAACACCTGCAAAAGATGAAACTAAGCGAGCAGGATCATCAAAACCACCAGCATATCGCCTAGATTCCTCCACTGTTAATTGTCGGGCTGAAACGCTTGCCATTTTATTAATAGGATCCTCTTTCTTATCGAAGGCTATAATATCAGCTTGCCCCAATTCCATCATGGCTTCCTTTAATCTAACTTGCACACTACCACTTCGCCCTGAACTCACTAAAATTCCTTTTAAAGAAGAAGAATAATATCCAATGCAAGTTATTATCAGGTCCACTCTTCCCAATTCCAAATTATTGAAAACAAACTCGCCATTTTCATTAGAAATGGTTCCAATCAAGGGACTGCTTCCAGCAATGCTTACCGTTGCAAATGGCAATGGTGATTCCGAATCAGCATCTAAAATTTGTCCACTCAGTGTGCCATTTTGAGCAGCTAGTTGAAAATTCCATAGCGTCATTAATAAGAAAACATACACTAATCGAAATACCAATTTCATAAAATTCTTTTTGTGAATGACACCCACAAAAGGAAAGACCCTATGAGAATTTTAAGAAAGCCCAGCAAATCGAATGAACCCAAAGGGGAGACAATGAGAAAAAATAAATGCCTATAGCACTCGAAAGTCAAAAAAAATAAATAAAAGGGGGGTAGAAGCTTGGAATAGGGGCAATATAGCTGGGGGTTAAAAGGCTATTATTGTGAAGCCAAAATCGTTGTTAAATAAACTTGAACTCCTTATAGGTCGCTCACTCACACCAGATTGTCGCTAATGATGAATAAAATACTGGCTCAGTTTGGCCGGAAACATTATTAAATTACATTAAAAAGTGGCTCAGCATGGCCAGAATGGGTGGCTCATTTTAGACCAGAATAGGTGGCTCAGTTTAGTCCAGATTATCCATGAAATTAAAAGATTAATGAGGTGGGGGTCAGTTTCCCGACATGAGCAAAAATCAAGGGGCTCAGTTTACTGGAATAGGGGGCAAAATTGTCGGGGTCACAATGAACAAAGTAATCAACTTGGCAGGTGGTCCACTTCCACAAGAATGAGTGGTACACTATGGACCGGAATGGGTGGTGCACTATAGATTCGAATGAGTGGTATACTTTAGACCGGAATATACAGCGAGACTAATTTCCCTAAAGCCACTCAATGAAGTCCTTTCCATTTGCTTTCGCCGATGATAAAAAAACATCCCATAAGAAATACCGTTTTGAACGCAATAATCCTTTTTATTCAAATTGCTTCAAGAACTCTTTATTAAGTAAATCTTGGCTGCTTTCGCTGCTGCTTGTGTTTTAAACCAGCAAGTAATTAAGGTTCTCATCTTATTCCTAAGCTCATTTAACCTCTATTGCTTGTTTGCGAAAGCCTCTATCCTATTTAGAAACATTTTTTTACACCACATATTTATCCCAAAGTCCATACGTTTCTTTGATTTTACCTTTGGAAAAGGAAAGAGCCATTATGATAATTCCGGCAAGGCTACTGCTTATAGTTAGCAACATGTTGCTATCTGCTATAAACCAAGGCAGCACGGCCATCGCAAGACCTAACAATACGTTGAAATAGCGAAAACTTCTAAGCACTTCGGCCATAGCCACTACCGCAAAAACGATTACGAGTGCTCCTCCCAAATGGTTCAAATTTGCCGCAGAAGTTTCTATTCCCATCTGGAAAAAAAATGGAGAAATCATCAACCAAAGTCCAATAATTACAGAAACCGTCAATGTCCATGGAGCAGTCATTCCCCATATTGATGCTTTGAAAACCTTCCATGGGCTATCAACAAATGTTGCCAACTCAGGAGAACGTTCATCGTTTTCATTAGAAAGTGCATCGCCACCTTTCCAAAATACTTTCCACAACGAATCTCCTTTTTGTTTCCGTTGTACCATGTGTTGCCACATGGCAATGACTTCATCAATTTGTAAGGGAATCATTGGAAGCATAATAATGGCAGAAAACAGGCAGAGGGCGCACCATGCGCCTACAGTAATTGGCTGGGAAATCACCAAAAATATACTAACCAAACCCAGAGGAATGACCAAAAACCCAAAAAAGGTGACCATCCATGGCATGGTACGCCATCGGGAAGTACCTCCCATAAATCCCATCAGAAATTCCAGCGTATAGGCTAGCGTGCCGAGTGCCGCATCTGAAATGGGCCATTTATGCGACATATCGGAGTTCAAAACATTTAAGGTGCCATCCCCAAAAAATGGATCCCATGCAATATCTACATAGCCCAATTGAAATGCTCCTAAATAGCGAGACGCCAACCACCCAATAAATGCCAAGCCAATCATAGATGCACGCTGTGTCCAGCTTGAAGGATTGTAACTCCAACCAGTAGGTATATTACCACCCATTTTCATAAACAGGATCATATTGGGCATGCCGGGAATGAGGATGGATAAGGCAATAATTAAGACCCCAACCATAGTGCTATTATAATAGGCTATAGCAGTTGGCGCCCAAAATAGTAGTGGTGCCATGCTGATCCATATCCCAATAAAACAAATGATCCAAACGCTATAAGGGCGATTTGGCTTTAGAGATCGCCAACCAAAAAAAACAAGTAACAATCCACTGATTATATCGCTCCAATACATGGCGGCAATACGATCACTAAGCGACAACCAAACAGGTCTTCCTCCGGCAGGTGCTACCGCATTTTTTCCGTAATCAAAAGTGAGCGGAGAAGCGATCATCCAAAAACCCAACAATACAATTACCCAATAAACCCAGAGCGTTTGTGTATGATGATCCTTTAGCATTTTCATGCGATCATCAGTGGTCATTTTCATGGCACCCATGTCCATTTGCTCATGGCTTTTTTTGGGTTCGTGGCCTTCCATGTCCATCATCGGCCTTGTAACGCCTCGTGTGCCCATACCTTCTATTGTGCCCTGCTTTTTATTACCCTTCATAGGATGATCTTGACCGTGTATTTCATCATTCATGTTTTCCATAAGCCTCTTTTATTTATGTTTCCTTACACAGACTATTAGTCTTTCCTGACACAATTTATTTTACAGTTCAATCTTTTCTTTCCTGCTCATCTTGCTTCTTCTTCTCGTCTTTTGCTAGCTTAATTAATTCT
>JBDNHP010000437.1:0-2624 GCA_041688765.1 Flavobacteriales bacterium | reverse complement strand
TAAATAAAGCTGTGGATCTCGCAGAAGCAGAGTATCGCGGACTAGTAATTTCCAATGAAGGGCAAAACTTTTCAGCCGGCGCTAATGTGGGAATGATTTTTATGTTGGCTGCAGAGCAACAGTACGATGAACTCGATATGGCCATCCGTACTTTTCAAAAAACGGTAACCCGATTGAGATTTAGTTCAATACCAGTAGTTGCCGCACCACACGGGCTAACCCTTGGTGGTGGATGCGAAATGAGTATGCATTGCGACAAAGTAATTGCACATGCAGAAACCTATATGGGATTGGTTGAATTTGGTGTTGGTGTAATTCCCGGTGGCGGAGGTACTAAAGAATTTGCATTGCGTGCTTCGGATGAATTCCGTGAAGGAGACATTAGGATGAATGTTTTGCGAAATCGCTTTTTAACTATCGGTCAGGCAAAGGTTTCTACTTCTGCTCACGAAGCTTTCGATTTAGGCTATTTGAGAAATGGTATTGATGAGGTGGTACTGAGCAGAGAACATCAGGTTTCGCGTGCCAAATCAGCGGCTTTAGCTTTAGCTGATGCGGGATATACTAAACCTTTAATGCGCAGAGATATTAAAGTTTTAGGAAAAGAAGGATTGGGAATTGTTTACGTAGGGGCCAACACTATGCTGAGTGGAAATTATATTAGCGAGCATGACCGACTGATTTCTGAAAAACTTGGCTTTGTGCTCTGTGGTGGTTACCTGAGTGAGATTACCGAAGTTTCAGAACAATATCTTTTAGATCTTGAACGCAAGGCTTTCCTTGAACTTTGCTCCGAACGAAAAACCTTGGAAAGAATGCAAAGTTTGGTAACAGCCGGTAAAATCCTAAGAAATTAATTAATTGAATAATTACGGAATTATTTCCGAAAATATAATATTATGGAAGCATACATCATAGGAGGATACAGAACAGCGGTGGGCAAAGCTCCCCGTGGACTATTCCGCTTTATGCGCCCTGACGATTTGGGTGCCGCTGTAATCCGCCATCTACTGAACGATTTTCCTCAATTAGAAAAAGAACGAATTGAGGATGTAATAGTTGGCAATGCTACACCGGAAGCTGAGCAGGGACTCAATTTGGGCAGAATGGTTTCGCTAATGGGACTCAATACTGACAAAGTTCCCGGTATGACTGTAAACCGCTATTGCGCTTCAGGTCTAGAAACCATCGCCATTGCAACTGCCAAAATTAAAGCCGGAATGGCTGATTGCATTCTTGCAGGTGGAATAGAAACGATGTCGCCCATTCCTTTTGGCGGTTGGAGAGTTGTTCCCAATGCAGATGTTGCTAAAGCCAACCCGACTTGGTATTGGGGTATGGGACTTACCGCAGAAGCTGTAGCCAGAGATTTTAAAGTAAGTCGCGAAGATCAGGATGCCTTTGCCTTCCGTTCACATCAACGCGCTGCGGCAGCTATTGAAGGTGGTAAATTTAAACCCGGCATTGCACCTATTGAAGTGGTAGAAAACTACCTCGATGCCAACGAGAAAAAGCAAGAGCGCAAATACATTGTTGATACTGATGAAGGCGTTAGAAAAGATACCGACATTCAAAAACTGGCCAAACTAAAACCAGTTTTTGACGCCCGAGGAAGTGTTACCGCAGGAAATGCATCGCAAACATCAGATGGTGCTGCCTTTGTTTTAGTTGTGAGTGAGAAAATGCTCAAAGAACTCAATGTACAACCAATTGCAAGAATGGTTTCGTACCATGTTGCTGCATTAGAGCCGCGCATCATGGGCGTTGGCCCCATTTATGCCATACCCGAAGCTCTTAAGAAAGCGGGGTTGAAACAAGAGGACATGGGATTAATAGAACTCAATGAAGCATTTGCAAGTCAAAGTTTGGCAATTGTTCGTCATTTGGGATTAGACGATAGCAAGGTGAATGTGAATGGAGGTGCGATTGCTTTGGGTCATCCACTGGGCTGCACCGGATCTAAATTAAGTGTGCAATTATTTCACGAAATGCGCGCCCGAAAAGAAAAATACGGTATGGTTACCATGTGCGTTGGAACGGGTCAAGGCGCTGCCGGAATTTACGAATTACTCAACTGAACATAAGCAGAAAATGGAACAAAGTAACAACAACAAAGCCATAACAGGAGGCGAGTTTATCATTCGCGAAACGAGTGCTAACGAAATTTTCATTCCAGAAGAATTCAGCGAAGAACAGTTGATGATGAAGCAAACTTGTTTGGATTTTATCGAACAAGAAATTTCACCCAATCTAGAACGTATCGATAGCATGGAGCCCGAGCTGATGCCTGCCCTTTTAGATAAAGCAGGGCAATTAGGTCTTTTGGCTATAACGGTACCTGAAGATTTAGGCGGTCTTGGTATGGATTTAAAAACTTCCATGTTAGTTACAGAAGCTTTAGGTGAAGGACATTCATTTAGCGTTGCCTATGGTGCACATACCGGCATCGGCACCTTGCCTATTCTATATTATGGCAATGATGAACAAAGAAAAAAATACATTCCGAAACTTAGTACTGGTGAGTGGAAAGCTTGTTATTGTTTAACGGAACCCGGTTCGGGATCTGACGCAAACTCAGGTAAAACTTCCGCTATATTGACTGAAGATGGCAAGCATTATATGCT
>JBDNHP010000436.1:0-7741 GCA_041688765.1 Flavobacteriales bacterium | reverse complement strand
CTTTTGCATGGCTTCTTGTCGATCAGAAGGCAACAGGCTGATATAATGTTCGGGCGAATCTGACTGGTATTGCATTAACTATGAATCTTGGATGATAACAAATGTAAAAAATGTTCTACAATATAGAATGAATAAAACAGATTTTAACGATTCGTCTTATCCAATCTGTACTTCAATCCGGATTTGGCTTGAAATTCATATTGTACTTCCATAGTCATATCCACCTTTTCCAAAACTCTTCGTGATGCAAGATTTTCTTCCAAAACTCTTCCTGTAGTTGAATCCATTTTCAATTGATCAAAGCCATAATTCAAGCAGGCTATGCCAGATTCTGCGGCATAGCCTTGATTCCAATGTCTTTGGGCAAATCGAAATCCCAGGTCATATTCTTTCAAATCAGAAGTATATTTCAATCCACACCAACCCAAAAGCTCATCAATTTCATTTGCAATTTCAGCCCATCTTCAATAGCCATAGAGCTTATAATGATCATAAGATGCTAAAAATTCTGCAGCATGCTCTACACTTTCAAAAGCAGAATCCCCAGTGAATCTAATCACTTCCGGATCAAGAGTCAAAGCATAGACCATTGCCGCAGCTTTAATAGTCATTTCTCGTAGCAACAATCGAGACGTTTGAAGGATATAATTCATTACTATATTCTTTTAGATTTTGGGATTTCCATTAACCATGTAATTGAATGAAATAGAGGTTCACAATTAATTGAATGTCGGTAAACTTATTGTCTCATTTTTGCGTTATTCTTGCATTTGCTTAAAAATCGATACCCAATTCACAATTCGAGTCAGAATCTAATTCATCCTTATGGGATAAGAGCTTTCCCATTAGCAAAGAGAAGCTACAAAAGTCCAAATAAATATTCGTGCATTCTACACTCACTTGCGTTTAATAGAAAATAACCGGATTCATTTCGAATGCTGTATTGTATCGTATAACGCAATATCAGAACTTTCATATCCATTGATCAATTAAGAGATATTTAATCAAGCATGAAGTATAGAGAATACAGTCAAGCGTTCATTATAAATTCTCAACACTTTCATAAAGACTGATTAATGTCATGATTCAATTTGCAGAAGAAAAAGGGCAATCGTGTATATTTCATTACAAATTAATGACTAATGAGCGAGGAAACATCAATCTTGCATATACGACCCAGATTCTCCTTTCAGGTAAAAATGAATCCGGTAGAACTTCATCTACGTATTCAACAACTGAAGCAAAAGCATGAAGGAAAAGTAGTAATCAATACTTCGGGAGATCACATAATACTCGATATTCCAGGAATTGAAAGGCATTTTTCAACCCCACAATTATGGTTTAGAATCGAAGAAGAAAGTGAAGACGCTAAACAATATGTTGTAAAAGGCTTAGTAGGACCCCGACCTGAAGTCTGGACCATGTTTGTATTTTTCTATTTTTCCATCGGAATTCTGGGATTTGCCGTTAGTTCGTATGCAGCTGCCACTTGGTTGATCGGCAAATTCTCGCATTTGATATGGGCATTCCCTATCGCAATTTTAATAATGCTCACTGCATACCTAGCCGGAAAAGAAGGAGAGAAATTAGGACAAGATCAAATGGAAAGACTCAAATCCTTTTTGAGAGAGGTATTGGAAGCGTAATTCGAAATGTTTGGAAGCATCAAATCTAATTGATCAAATCAATCAAAGCCACTATGACTTTCATTAAACTTGAATTTCTCTGAACCCAATTGTTCTTTATCATCATTCATGTAAACAATAAAGTAGTCTCCACCAAATTCGTATCTCCAATTACCTTTTTCGCGAACTATTAGGGCATTTTTCACCTCAAAAGTATTATCTTCATATAAGTACAAAATGCAACTCGAACAATCTGGATAATTCATTAAATTATAACTTCCAACATACTTTTTCTCCCAATATCTTTGATTAGCACCTTGAGAAACAGAAAATATCATCAAAATTCCAACAAACAACAATTCAAGTAAAATAAAAAATGTCTTTGATATAAACTTTGACTTACGTAATGACACATAAGAAAATATCAAAGCCATAAGACTAAGAAATCCATAAGTAAAATACACCAAAAAAATCCCAATAGCTGCCATAATATTAGTATAAAATAATATTTAAATAATTAATTAAAATTCAGCAATTGATTCCAATTCTATTTCAATTTGTAAAATGGGATGCCTGAAAGCAATATACTCGGCATGTAAATATAGTCTATCAGCCTTTTTGCCATAAATATCGTCTCCAACAATAGCTACGTTCAATCCATCAGCGTGGGCAGCATGAACTCGCAATTGATGGGTGCGGCCAGTTACAGGATAAAAATTTACTCTAGTTACACCAACATTCCTACTCAGAACCGCATATTCCGTTCTTGCTGATTTGCCATGCTCATAACAAACCATTTGACTAGGTCTGTTATCCAAATCTACCCTCAAAGGTAAATCAATTACACCACGATCATTTTCAACAATTCCATTGAGCAAGGCCACATAGCGCTTTTTAATGCTGCGTTTCAGAAATTGCTTTTGCAAATCCTTATACACATCGTCGTTCTTTGCCACAATCATCAAGCCTGAAGTTGACATATCTAGGCGATGAACAATCAATGGGCCCTGAGCTTCAGGATATTTCCTTTTAATTCGGAGATAAACGGAATCTTGCTCAGATTTTCCGGGCACAGAGAGCAAATCTACAGGCTTGAGTACCACTGCCAAATATTCATCATCAAATAGAATTTCTAGCTCTTTCTTCGATGCCAATTGCACTTGAATAGGATTTTCATCTAATTCCATTCCTTGCAACATATATCCCAAAATAGGCTCACATTTCCCACGGCATGCAGGATAGAAACCACCGTGCTTTCTAACTTCTAAAACAGGCGATTCTCCCCACCAGAACTCTGCCATGCACAAAGGTTGAAGATTGTTTTCAAACGCATATTGCATTAGCTTGGGGGCCGCACAATCTCCTGCGCCGGCGGGAGGCACTTTTAAAACAGTTTCATCAAAAATATCGATCAAACTTTTCTTAATTCCGCCGCGATTCAGAAATTGATACTGCTGAAACAAGCGATTCTGCAAAGAAGCTGAAAGATCCTTCCTTCGTTGTTTCAAAGAATCGATCTCTTTTTTTAAATGATTGATTTCTGAATCAAGTAATTCTATTCTTGCTTTCTCTGATTTCAGAAGACGTTTGTAATTTCGTTCATAATCCTGACTTTCTTTTGCCAAGCTCAATTGCAGGGCATTGAATTCTATTTCAGTGAGGACAGAAATTGCGTTCTTTCGTTGCTCATCTCGCTTATTTCTGGCTCCTTTTATTTCCTTTCTAGTTGCTGCAAGTAAGAGTTCCGAATCGGCCTTCATTTTCTGCAATTCTTCATTCAGTCTGAGCCATTCATGATGTAATTCCAAAGCATCAATTTTAGCATTGATCCTATTCAATTCTGCCTCGCCATCATTGAAAAAACCTGAAATTTCCAAACGGTTATACAGAGGCGGAACGAAAGGCCGATATTCCTGACTATCTCCAATTTTTCCTGAAAATGCAGCCAAATAGGCTATTTCGTCATCCAAAGTTTTCACCACAAGTACACCAAACATTTTACCCGCAGTGCGAGAATCCGGATTCTCATCAAAGCCGAAATCGTGTTGCCAATTCATGTGTTTAAGCACAATCTCCTGCAATTCCTCTGCTGCAATGGAAGCTAATGGATGAGGCGTATAGTTAAATGGAAATGTAAATCGTTCCGGCAAAGCAATCGACGCAATTTCAGATCTGAATTTAATCAGACAATCCATGTTATGCTTTGTTTCCATTTCAACTCTTTCAATCAGAACTCTTGCTCGAAAAACAAAAGTACAAGCTATATCTAAAGAATGTACGAACGGTCTTTGGCAGCAGGAACAATTTCGAGTAAATGATGTAAATTCGCTATTATTCCCTAAATTCAATCTATTAAATCCTACAAACCATGCGCCATACTTGCATTTTGGCTTTTTTCTTGTCCATTCAGACCGGAATTTCTGCTCAAGACACTTTTTCTATTGTAGCCGTCGATCCAATTAGCGGTGAGATTGGCAGTGCGGGTGCTTCCTGTTTAGATGATAGTGATATTAGCGGTGGTGTGACTATCATTAGTGATCTTATTCCAGGCATTGGAGCAATTCACACTCAAAGTTATTGGCTCTATTCCAATCAGATCAATGCACACGAAAAAATGCTCGAGGGATTGAGTCCTCAGGAAATTATTGACTGGCTCATTGCGAATGACGTGCAAGGCAATCCTGAAATTCGACAATATGGAATAGTGGATTTCGTAACGGCAGAACCCAGAAGCGCAGCATTCACCGGGGTTAATTGCTTTGATGTGAAAGAACATAAAACTGGAGCAAATTACGCCATACAAGGAAATATTTTATTGAACGACGATATTATTGATGGGATGGAAACAGCCTTTCTAAATACCGAAGGATCGCTTGCTGAAAGACTTATGGCAACATTACAAGCGGCAAACATCCCTGGTGCTGACAGTAGATGTTTAGAAGAAGGGGTTTCATCACAATCTGCGTTTTTACGTGTTGCTCGCCCAAACGATGACATAAATAGTTTATATCTCGATATTGAAGTACTTCAAACGCTCTATGGAGTAGAACCAATAGATTCACTTCAAGTGCTTTTTGATGAATGGCAAGCTAATTCAATGGAGTATTCAGATCAAAAACCGATCACTATTTTCCCTAATCCTGCGAATTCCGAAATCAATATTTCAGGATTGAATCCAGGTAAATATCATTTCGAAATCAAAGACCTTAGGGGCAGTGTAATTTTAAAAGGCGATCTACTTAGTTCATCTAAAATTCAAGTCGAAGAGCTCCATTCTTCTATCGTAGTAATAAGTATTTACGATGAAAACTCAGCAATCATCATCCGTAGGAAATTGATCATTGAATAGCTATTGATAGTTGAATTAACTGTGCTCGCCCCCTCCTTATTTTTTCGGTTGCTGAGAGTCCTTTGTATTTTCAGCAATGGTTTGTGCTGCAACCATGCTGGTAACCATATCATTGAGCATATTGCTGGCTGAACTTGGAGAGTTTGGAAGCAATATCAAATTGCTATTAGAATTTTCGCCCAAACTATGAAGAGTATCATAGTGCTGAGTAATGACAATCAGAGCCGAAGCTTCATGAGAATTAATTCCGGCATTATTTAGCATTGTCACAGAATCCTCCAATCCTTTGGCTATTGCTCGTCGTTGATCCGCAATTCCAATACCTTGTAAGTGCTTACTTTCAGCTTCTGCCGTGGCTTTTGCAACAATACGTATGCGTTCTGACTCACCTTCAAAACCAGCTGCAATCTTCTGACGCTCAGCAGCGTTAATCCTGTTCATAGCATGCTTCACTTCCTTGTCAGGATTGATATCTGTCACAAGGGCTTTGATGATCGTAAATCCATATTCCTGCATCGCTTCTTCGAGTTCTCTTCTCAAAGCGATTGCGATATCGTCTTTTTTCTCAAACACATCATCCAGCTTCATTTTTGGAACTTCGGCTCTCACAGTATCAAAAACGTAAGCTGTAATTTGATCGTAGGCATTATCTAGTTTATAAAATGCGTTGAAAATAGCTTCGGCTATCACTTTATACTGAACCGAAACTTTGATTTCGATAAACACATTATCCTTTGTTTTCGTCTCAACCATGACATCCAATTGCTGGATACGCAGGTTCATAGCACCCGCTCGTTTATCGATGAAAGGGATTTTAAAATGTAATCCTGCTGTGCGAATACCAAGAAATTTACCCAATCGTTCGATAATTACAGCAGTTTGCTGTTTCACAACAAAAATACCACCCAATAGTGTTAATACTACTAGGGCAATTATTACGATAACTTGAATTTGCATGATCTATTAATTTTTGATGAAATTACAAAAAATGAATGATGCAAATCTGTTAATTATGATAATCGGTATGGCATTTAAGTTAATCGGTACATTTCGCCTGATGAAATCTCCTTTTTACTCTGTATCTTTTGCCCATGATCCGCATCGCAATACTGTGGGGATTGTTGTGCTCATTTTCAATGCTGAGTGCACAAACCATGAAAGACTGGCAAAAGCTGGGTGATGAAGCTATGTTCAATGGAGAATATGCTTCATCTGCATTTTACTACGAAAAAGCTATGGCGCAGGACTCTACGCTTTTTGAACTAAATCGATCGTATGCAGATGCGCTGCGATTGAGCAGGGATTTTGTAAAGGCTGAAAGCAATTATCAAAAGGTTTATTCCAAAGATATGGGCCGACTTTTTCCTGAGGGGCAATTTTGGTTAGCGATGATGCAAAAGCAGAATGGCAAGTACAAAGAAGCCTTGAGGAATTTTAAAAAATTCAGAACCAAAGCTAAAAGAGATAAAGAATCTTACTTCTTTTTAAAATGTGAAACGGAAATTGAAGCTTGCACTTTTTCGCTCAATGCCAGGCTCGACAGCACGGAAATAATACTGGAAAGATTGGCAAATCCAGTAAACAGCAAAGCCAGCGATTTCGCAGCTTTTGTTCAGTCCGATTCTACCCTGTATTTCAGTTCTGCCAGAGAACAAGGCAATAAAGAACATCGCTATGAAGATGTTTGGATTTATTCTTCAGCAAGAAATAAAAATAGTTTTGATGATCCGCTTAAAGTGGATGCTGACATCAATCTACCAGAATTTTTGCAGGGTAATAGCAGTTTTAGCGCTGATGGAAAATCCGCCTATTTCAGTCGTTGCGCAGAGCCGGGAAAATGCGAAATATGGACTTCTGAAATTGAAAAAGGAAAATGGAGCAATCCTTCTAAACTTGAAAAGATAAATGCCCCAGACTGCAATAACAGTATGCCTATGCTTGCAGTGATTGATGGCATTGAAGTACTTTTCATAGGTTCAAATCGTGCCGGAGGGCAAGGCGGAATGGACATTTGGTGGAGTCAAAAAGATCGAAATGGCTTCAATATTCCTGTAAATGCAGGAGCCGAAATTAATAGTCCGGATGATGAAATTAGTCCCTTCTATTTTGGTAATTATTTGTATTTCAGTTCTAATTGGCATGCCGGTTTTGGTGGTTTTGATATTTTCAAATCCGAAGGAAATCCCCGTGATTTCAAAGCTCCGGAAAATCTTGGATTCCCTTTCAATACTCAGGCAAACGACTTGTATTGGACTTACTTTGCGGATTTCAAAGAAGGATATATTTCCTCTAACCGTCAAGGCTCCTATGTAGAGGAAGGTGAATTATGTTGCAATGATATTTATCGATTTCAATTTAAAGATTCATTGCAAGCCGAAGAGCCTTATGCCGATTTAGATGAGCTAAACAGGTATTTGCCCGTAACACTCTATTTTCATAATGATGAGCCAAATCCTAGAACTACCGATACACTCACAAACTTGAGTTATGAGCAATCATACCAATCCTATAAGCAGAAATACAACGACTATGTGAAAGAAAACACCAAAGGATTGAGCGGTGAAGCCAAGGACAATGCCCTCTACGATTTGGAAGATTTTTTCAGTTTGAAGGTTGATAAGGGAATGAACGACTTGGGAATCTTCAGTGATTTACTGCTACGAGAATTACAAAAGGGTTCTGAAATTGAATTAGCCGTTAAAGGATTTGCCAGTCCAAGGGCCAAATCAGACTACAATCTGAACCTTACAAAAAGGCGAATTTCAAG
>JBDNHP010000435.1:0-4373 GCA_041688765.1 Flavobacteriales bacterium | reverse complement strand
GAATTTGAAACCCCTCAAAAAGGAGAGCAAGGAAGAAGTAAGTCTGAGAAGAAAATAAGAATCGTAATTGCATTAGAATATCGCAACGGAAAACCAGGTCGAGGTTATGCAAAAGTAATTGATGATTACACTGCAAAATCGCTAAAAACTATTTTTGACGTTCATATTGATAAGGAGGCGAAAATCACAACTGATGGTTGGACAGGGTGCGCTCCACGGAAAAAGACGTATCCTCAATTAGAACAAAAATTATCCGATAAAGGGCAGAATTTTAAGATGCTACATATTCAAATCAGAAATTTCAAAAATTGGTTGAGAGGAGTACACTCATATTGCTATGAAAGCTATATAAATCAGTACATTTAAGAATATTTCTATAGGTTCAATCGTTTAAATTTTAGAACTACAATTCTCGAAAAGCTGATAAACAGAATAATCGGTCACACGCCAACCACTTATAAATCAATTAAATACAATGCGACTTAAAGGGGTAACCCTATTATTAAATATGGAAGAATCAGCCCTTCCTCTTGTTCTTCTTACGCATTGCCGGATCCCATAATTCATGCCCGCGTTTTTCAGTTGGCTTGCCTACGCAATCTTCGGGTTTTCGGGCGCTTAACCATTGAAAACGAATACTTAAAATGAGAGGGCGATATCTGCTGGCAAAATAGGGTAGGGTTGATTTGCCTTCTTCAAATGGTAATACATTTAAAATTGGCGTTTCAAGCGATGGAATTACAAAAAGGTTAGATTGAAGTTTAAATCCATATCCAATTTTAGCATGAGCTTGTATCAATAAATTATCCGGAAAAACACTTGGTAAATAAGCGAAATCTGCTTCTCGGTTGGAGAGTACACGGTAATCAGCATTTAATCCGAGTGAAGCTAGAATGAAGCTATAGTCGCCCGTTTGGAAGAGCTTTCCAAAATTTACAGAAGCGGCTGCATAACCTTCACTGAATTTAGAATTACTGCTGAGCGGCATCAAAATTGTTTCTGTTTCAGGAACTCGGTAATCTCCCGTAAACGCTTCTTTTCCGCGAAAAAGTTTGAATGACAAGCCATAATCTATATAATCAATGGGAACCCAATAAGGTAAAAAATGCGCATGACCCACTTCCAGATATAAGCCAATTTTCCCTCTTGCTTCATAAGTGCCATGCAAAGCAGTATCTGGTAGTACCGTTTGATTGATGTCCCTGCTAAACGGACTCGGCAGCATATAGGTAATGCCGGGAGCAAAAAACCAACCCTTAGTATGCAATGGACCGCCTTTTTCATCATAGAGCGGCCTAAATTGCCTACCACTTTGAGCTTTTCCGGATAAGAAAAATCCTATACTGATAAAGATTAAAATGGCAGCCTTCATGATAGCAGATTTAATGTTTAAACGTAGTACAGATCATGATGTTTCACATCAGTTGATTTCTTTCAAAATGGCCTGCACTATTTCATCGCTGTTCCAAACTTCTTTGATGTCGGGACGATTCATCACTTTTTTCATAATCGCATCCTGTTTTTCACCATTTTTTAATGCTTCCGAATATGGAATGTGTGAAAAAGTTACTTGCGAGTAAAGCGGAATCCATTTATCAGGATGTAAAGCGGAAAAATTACGTTCAATTTTTTTCTGCAATAGGAAGTCAGGATCAGCAGTCTTATCGCGCATTTCGATATAATTCCTCAATGCCAATTCCAAAATAGCATCGGCATTTGGTTTGCGTTCTTTAGAGAATCGCTCAAAAACATTTTGCCAATCACCCTTTTCTTCTTCAAATAGCTCATCAAAAATTCTACAATCTTCAAACCCGGCATTCATTCCTTGTCCATAAAAAGGCACAATAGCATGGGATGCGTCACCCAGTATGCATACTTTATCTTTATAATTCCATGGAGAGCATTTCACCATTATCATGGAGCTGGTTGGATTGTCATTGAAATCATTTACTAAATCTGGAATGTGCATCAATGCATCGGCAAAATTTGCTTTGAAAAATGCAGTAATTTCTTCTGGAGTATTTAAATGTTCAAATGAAACCGGCCCTTCAAATGGAAAGAATAATGTAAGCGTAAAACTGCCATCTAGATTAGGAAGTGCTATGAGCATATACTCATTTCGCGGCCAAATATGTAGTGCGTTTTTCTCTAGTTTATGGCTGCCATCGGCATTTGCAGGAATGCTCAATTCTTTATAGGCATGACTCAAATAACTTTGTGAATAATCGAAACGATCCAAACGCTGCATTCGGTTTCTCACTACAGAAAAAGCACCATCTGTTCCAAATATTCGGTCGAAATGGCGTTCAACAATTTCTCCACTTTTAGTGTGTTCAAAGCTAAGACTTGCCGTTTCCAAATCAAGTTCCATACAGCGATGATCGAAATTGAACTCTACATTCGGGTTTTTATCTGCAAATTCAACTAGCTTTTGATTAAGTCCGCCGCGCGAAACAGAATATATAGCCTGATCATCTTTACCATAAGCCTGAGTAGTAATAGTGCCGTCAATTGCATGTATTTTACGAGCATACATGGGGATGGATATTTTCATAATCTCTTCTGCCATTCCTACTCGTTCCAAAGCTTTCCAGCCTCTGTCGCTCAATGCAAGATTAATAGACCGCCCGGCAACTATTTCTGCTTTTCTAATATCAGATCTGCGCTCATATACAGAAACGTGAAATCCTTTACGGGCCAAATAGAGCGCTTTGAGACTTCCAACTAGTCCGGCGCCAATTACGGCAATACGTTCATTAGACGGCATATCAGTAGTTTAGTGCGTTCTCTAGATCGATCAATAAATCTTCAATATCTTCAATCCCAACACTTAAGCGGAGAAGAGAATCGGTAACCCCAGTTTTTGCTCGCTCTTCTTTAGGAATGGAAGCATGGGTCATAGTAGCTGGATGTCCGATTAGTGATTCTACACCACCAAGCGATTCAGCACAGGCAAAAAGTACACTTCTTTTTAAAAGTTTTGTGGCATCTTCCATACTGTCTGAGGCCAATGAAAAGGAAACCATTCCTCCAAATCCGCGCATTTGCTTTTTAGCCACTTCATGATTAGGATGATTTTCAAATCCAGGCCAGTAAACCTTATTCACACGTGGATGTTTAGCTAGAAATTTGGCGATTACTTCAGCATTTTCACAGTGCCGTTGCATCCGAAGATGAAGTGTTTTAATTCCACGTAATGCCAAAAAGCAATCTTGCGGACCAGGCACAGCACCGCAACTGTTTTGGATGAATCTCAAATCTTCAGCAAGTTTTGAATCAATTGTTACGATGGCACCCATCACTAAATCGCTATGTCCGCCAATATATTTCGTTGCACTGTGCATTACAATATGAGCCCCAAGGTCTAGAGGATTTTGTAGGTATGGCGATGCAAAAGTATTGTCAACAACAAGGATACAATTGTGCTTCTTGGCCAGATTTGCCATTGCTTCAATATCAATTATATTGAGCATTGGATTGGTTGGCGTCTCCACCCAGATCATCTTAGTAGAAGGTTTGATGAGGGCTTCCGCTTCATCCGCTGTTTTCATCGGACAGAAGTTGAAAAGCACACCATATCTAGCAAAAACCTTGGTGAAGATTCTATAAGTTCCACCGTATAAATCGCTTGTTGAAACCACGTGATCGCCGGGATTTAACAATTTTATGATGGCATCAGTAGCTGCCATTCCGCTGCCGAAACACAATCCGAACTTCCCATTTTCCAAAGCAGCCAAATTAGCTTCCAGTGCGGTTCGCGTTGGGTTTTGTGTTCTGCCGTATTCGTAACCTTTATGTCCGCCCGGACCGTCCTGAACGTAAGTTGAAGTCTGATAAATAGGTGTCATTATTGCACCTGTACTTGGGTTAGGTTCCTGACCGGCGTGTATGGCTTTAGTTCCGAATTTCATTTGTATTTAATCTAATGCCGCGCAAGTTAAGAAATCAAAAGAGCAGCATAATGATAAAACTCATTCTCTTTAAGAGGAGAATTGAATTGCAGACCAAGATTTTTGCAATAGCAGCCTTTTATATTAGGCGGTACGTTTGAGCCATTTCGGCAAAAGGGCTGCCCCAATGAATAAATAGGGGAAATAAGTGAGCATTCTCCACAAAATAGCTATCACAGCTATATAAGCAATCGGAATAATATCATGAGAGAAGAATGCGCTCAGGGCAATTTCGGCAACACCGCTGCTGCCGGGCGTTGGACTAATAAGCATAATTACCCACATCACCAATTGTCGGCCGTACACTACAAAGTGATCTATCCCGCCCAAAAAGATGAGGATGATAAAATTGAGCGTAAAAAATCGGGCTGTCCATGATATACATGTTGCAATAAAGGCTTTAGACCAAAAGGAAATTGGTTT
>JBDNHP010000434.1:0-6052 GCA_041688765.1 Flavobacteriales bacterium | reverse complement strand
CTAGATTATCCTGAGTACTTGCGAATTCTTCGAGTTTTTTGTGCAACTCTTCACGCATTTCTTTAGAAATCTGATTAGCCCTTTTTGATAGCACTACGATGGCTTCAAACAAGTTGCCGTCCACTTTCTGGTCTAGTTTGCGAGTATCGCGGGTTACTGTAGAACGCGCGGCGTTGTTGATTTTATAGCTCATTATCTAACAAAATTACCTTTAATTCTATCCATTTCCTTCAAGCTTGCTTTGAAGTATTTTTCAGCTTCTTCAACAAATTTACTCTTAGGGAATGCGGCTACAAAAGTATAATAGAATTTGCTTGTTTCTTCAAAACGAATCAATTTCTTGTTCTCAATGCTGTTAAAGGCCAGTAAATACTCAGATTTTACAATCAGAAACATCATTTCTTCACGGTATTTACTGTCGGGAAACTCTTTGATGGCACTTTGCAATGCCAAAACCGCTGCCCGATAATACCCGGTTTTTTCGTACAACTTCGCTTTTTCGAAAGATTTACGCTCCAACTTAGATCTTAAACCCGCAATGATGGTATTAGAACTATCCTTGAGGGAGGAACTTGGATATCGATCTAAAAATAACTGAAACTCATCAATAGCTCGTCTTGTTTCCGTCTGGTCCAATGAAGATTTAGGGGAGTTTTCAAAACTACACCTAGCAGCCATAAACAAGCACTCCTCTGAATACTTGCTATTGGGGTAAGTTTTTACAAAATTTTTGAAATAATAATTGGCTAAATAGTAGTCGCCAATACAATAGTGTGTCTGGGCGTAATAGTAATAAATCTGTTCAGCTTTTATTGTACCTCGTTCAAGCCCAATAAGTTCCTCAAAAAGAGGCAGCGATTTGAAACAATCGCCATCGTTATAGTATTCAACAGCTTTGTCGAACTTAACATTCTGATCTTTGGATTTTAAAACTTTGCTATAATCACTGCAAGAGCCCATCATTGTTATCACTAACAGGGCAAATAGGGCAGCTTGTGTACTTTTCATCGGCGGCAAAGATAATATTTTCAGCCTTTGGCATTATCAAACTTTGTTAACGGGAAATCAAGGTCTTTTAGTATCAATAGTTGCCAATTGTTTAACATTGAATTTTTTTACATTCTCAAACGCTCAAATCGCTCTTTTTTTTGTTGCGCTTGTTCAAGGACTTACAGTCTAAAAAGCTTGATGCAGCAAAGAGAACAGGCGGGTGTTGATTACTTGAGTATTCAATTTTACTTGGATTCATTTGGAAAATGTACATTTGCCAACGTATGTGCTTAAACTCAATGTTTAATGCCGGGTTGAAGCCGATTTTGTTACACTTAATTATTCTGTACCTTGGATATTTTTGAGAAAATCAAGAAAAATCGCGGACCACTCGGTCAGCACGCGAAAGAATCACATGGTTATTTCAGCTTTCCTAAATTGGAAGGACCTATCTCCACCCGAATGACATTCCGCGGGAAAGACGTTTTGGTCTGGAGTATTAACAACTATCTCGGTTTGGCGAATCACCCCGATGTTCGCAAAGTAGATGCTGATGCTGCGGCAGAATGGGGTATGGGCTATCCTATGGGCGCTCGTATGATGACTGGCCAAACCAAATTTCATGAACAACTTGAAGCAGATTTGGCTTCGTTCATGCAGAAAGAAGATGCTTTTCTACTGAATTTTGGCTACCAAGGCTGCATGTCAGCTATCGAAGCATTAGTTGATCGCTATGACGTTGTGGTATATGATGCTGAATGTCATGCATGTATGATAGATGGTGTTCGTTTGCATATCGGAAATCGTTTCGTTTTCCAGCACAACGATATGGAAAGCTTCGAAAAGCAGTTGAAGCGCGCTAAAGTACTTACCGAAAAAAGCGGTGGTGGAATCCTAGTCCTTACCGAAGGCGTTTTTGGTATGGCTGGAGATATGGGCAAACTGGCCGAAATCGTGAAATTCAAAAAAGAATACGGTTTCCGTCTTTTTGTGGATGATGCTCACGGATTCGGTACCATTGGTGAATTGGGTCGTGGTGCAGGTGATGCACAAGGGGTTCAAAAAGATATCGATGTGTACTTCGGTACTTTTGCTAAAGCAATGGCTACCATTGGAGCTTTTGTTGCTTCAGACGAACACGTAATCGAGTACCTCCGTTACAATATGCGCTCACAAACATTTGCTAAAGCCTTGCCAATGCCTGTCGTTATTGGTGCTATAAAGCGATTGGAAATGATGCGTTCAATGCCGGAATTGCAAGAAAGACTTTGGACTATTTCTAATGCTTTGCAAAAAGGACTTAAAACAGCAGGTTTCAATATTGGTCATTCCAATTCTGCTGTTACTCCCGTACTCCTTAGTGGCTCTCTGGGCGAGGCTACCAATATTACACTCGATCTGAGAGAGAATTATGGTATTTTCTGTTCAATTGTGGTTTATCCGGTAGTGCCTAAGGATGTAATTATGTTACGCCTAATTCCAACTGCTATCCATTCCTTGGAAGATGTGAATTATACCATCGAAACATTTAAGAAAGTGAAAGTGAAACTCGAAGCCGGTGATTATCAGGCTGAGCGTATCGCAAGCTGGTCTTAATGGATATAATCTTTGCGAAAAAGCCATTCCTAAAAGGGTGGCTTTTTTGTTGATCTCTATTAAACCTGAGATTACCTTGTTCTTTTATGAACGAATTATATTTTTCCCGAAGGCTTCCCTTAAAAAGCCTCTAAAGCTTGCAAATTTTCCCAATTGTTTAAACTTGGGAAATATGAAAATATGTGAGTGCATACCCTTTACCTTTGCAATCTCATGTCGCGCTTTTTTTTGCATATTTCTTATGATGGTACTGATTTCGAAGGATGGCAATCTCAACTTTCGGGAAATACCGTGCAAGATTTTCTGAATCGAGCCCTGTGTATGGTTTTTAATTTGACTGAAATAGAAACTACCGGTTGTGGCAGAACGGATTCAGGAGTTCACGCGTCTTCTTTTTATCTGCATTTTGATTTGGACCAGGAAATAGTGGATTCAAATAAGGTAATCAGGAGTTTAAATGGGATTTTGCCATCTTCCATTGCTTGCTCCAATCTGATTGAAATGGCTGGAGATGCTCATGCCCGTTTTGATGCTGTTTTAAGAACCTATCATTACCATATTCATAAATCTAAAAATCCATTTAAAACCAAATTCAGCAATTGGCTGGTATACGATCTGAACTTAGATTTAATGAATGAAGCCGGAAATTATTTGTTAACTCAGACTGATTTTGCCGCATTTAGCAAAAGCGGAAGTGATACCCGCACCTCGATATGTAAACTGTATGAGGCGGAATGGAAAGAAAGTGAAGAGAATAGCTATGTGTTTCGGATTTCCGCTGATCGATTTTTAAGGAATATGGTGCGATCAATTGTTGGAACCATGGTAGATTTGGGTCGCGGCAAAATGGATTTGAACGAGTTTAAGTCCATAGTGCAAAGTGGAAAACGCTCCGAAGCAGGAACATCTGTTCCGGCATCGGGTTTATTCTTAACAAACATTAAATACCCTTATTTGTAAGTTTCCATACCAATATGAGCAACGGAGCAAGCGGTAAAATTTTTGATTTCGGCATTCTTAAAAGAGTGATGAGGTATGTAAAGCCTTATAAAAAGCGCTTTTACATGACCTCTTTTTTGGTGCTTGTTTTGGCCGGACTTGGATTAGTTAGGCCAATTCTGATTGGAAGAGCGGTGGATGTTGAAATGGTTAACGGAGATTTAAAGGGATTGCTCAATATATTCTTAATTGTAGTAGCCGCATTATTTCTCGAAGCTGTTCTTCAGTTCTATCAAACCTATTTGGCCAATTGGGTAGCACAAAGCGTAACCCTCGACTTGAGATCCAAACTTTACGATCATGTATTGGCCTTCAGACTTCGATATTTCGACAAAACACCAGTAGGCACTTTTGTTACTCGTTTAGTTTCGGATATCGATGGAATTGCCGAAGTCTTTTCCAATGGAATTCTCAGCATTGCAGGCGATATTCTAAAACTCGCTGCAGTTTTGATTTATATGTTTATTGTGAATTGGGAATTGACCCTAATCGTTTTAATTCCTATTCCTATTCTTATTGTTGCAACCCGATTATTTCAAAAAGCCATCAAAAAAGCATTTATTCAAGTTAGAAATCAGGTTTCTAAAATGAATGTTTTTGTTCAAGAGCATGTAACGGGCATGTCCGTGGTGCAAATCTTCAATCGCGAGTCCATCGAAACCAAAAAGTTTGAAGAATTGAATAAAGATCACATGGTGGCCAATATCAAATCCATTTGGGCTTATTCCATTTTCTTCCCGGTAGTGGAGTTACTTTCTGCTGCATCCTTGTCATTGCTGCTTTGGTATGGAATTGGCGATGTGGTAAATGTAGGAATGACCTTAGGTCGTGTATTGGAATTTATACTTTTTATATTCATGTTATACCGACCTATTCGTATGCTTGCCGACCGTTTTAACGTGCTGCAAATGGGAATAGTGAATGCTGAAAGAGTATTCAAGGTGTTTGACACCAATGAGGCCATTGAGAATAGTGGCGAAATTAAAAATGCACATTTTATTGGAAATATTGAATTTAAAAATGTTTCATTTGCATACGCTGATGAAGACTGGGTGTTACAGGATTTGAATTTTGAAGTGAAATCCGGTCAAACCGTTGCATTTGTGGGGGCTACTGGTGCTGGAAAGAGTTCAGTAATCAATATACTCAGCAGGTTTTACGAGTATCAGAAAGGAAGCATTTGCATTGATGGTGAAGACTTAAAAAACTACAGCATCGATACCGTTCGCAAGAATATTGCTGTGGTATTACAAGATGTTTTTCTGTTTTCCGATACCATAATGAATAACATTACACTTAATGATCCTGCTATTAGCAGACAGCAGGTAATTGGGGCATCCAAGATTGTTGGTGCTCATGATTTCATTATGGAATTACCCGGCAATTATGATTATAATGTGAAGGAGAGAGGCGGGATGCTATCGGTGGGTCAGCGCCAACTTTTGGCATTTATTCGGGCGTATGTTTACAATCCATCCATTTTGGTATTGGATGAAGCTACTTCCAGCATAGATACCGAAACTGAATTATTAATACAATCTGCTATTACAAAGCTTACTCAAGGCAGAACAAGCATTGTAATTGCCCATCGTTTATCAACAATTCAAAGAGCCGACAAAATTATTGTTATAGACAAAGGCAGAATTGTAGAGCAAGGCAGTCATCAGGAATTATTATCAAAAGAAGGTGTTTATCATCGCTTGTACGAATTGCAGTTTGAATAATCCAAACTGAACCACTCATTAATACGCATTTATTTGGCTTGTATTAAGTCTATCTCCTAAAGGGGTCATAATGCTGCCAAGCGCTGTATTTGCTTATGTCAGCATCAAAGCAACCGAAATCTACATCAATATAAATGCCTTCAGCCTTCAACAGTTGAGATCTTCATTTGATGATTTGTAGGGTTTTGATCTGAAAAATATAAGTGCTTTAGTGAAAGTAAGTAGACAAAAAGAAAGTGAAAAGAGGAAGATTGTGGGAGGGAATAATTAAGTTATGGGCCATTTTAAAAGACCACAGTGAAACAAATTAGTTGCACACTTTTTTTAATTCATTTTGTAAATGAATATCAGGATTAAGAACCAAAACTGTAAACTTTTTTCAGGACGAGTCAATCAATTTTAGCCAACCGCACAAATGGCACATTTGGTTTTGCCCGACATACGAGCCGACCCTTCGCAAAACCAAAAGAGCCATTTTTTGCCAACGCTTTATTTAGTAGTTCAAAATTATTAACTATTTTTGTTAACCTTTTTCGTTAATAATAATTACCTTTGGAGTGGAAATAAGTTACAAGAGCAGAAAACTTGAAAAGCAATTAACCGACCCAAGAGAGGTGGCAAAATCCTTTGGACAATTGGCTCGTAAAATAAATCAGCGACTCAAGGACTTAACCGATGCAGACAATTTAGCGATTATGAGAACCATTCCGGCAGCAAGATGCCACGAACTCACAGGAGACCGT
>JBDNHP010000433.1:0-4654 GCA_041688765.1 Flavobacteriales bacterium | reverse complement strand
CAGGGGTTCGATTCCCCTACGGGCTACATAGTAACGCATCAAACCAATGATAATCAAAGGTTTAGATGCGTTTCTTTATTGTGGCTGGTCGCTTTGGTTGTTGGAAGGTTTAAAGTTTGAACATTTTCGCTTATTGTTGTAGCTCTAAGGTTATAGGCTAAATCTAATTTTAGGTTTCGAGACAATTTCAAAAGGGGGCTTTTTACGGTAAATACTTTCAAGAAAGTTTCAATGAATTTTTTTCTTATGGAAATCTCAACAACTTTTTTCTGGCTTTCTGCTCACCTTGCTACATTTTTTATGCTACATTCTAAATGTAGCATAAAAAATGTAGCATGAGAAAAAGGAATTCTGCACTTCTTAAATGGAAGAGCAAAGAATAATGCTCCGATCTTACTTTCGATAGACATTCATCTTCAGGAGTTTGACATCATTAAATTTAGAGTATGACATCATCGTTTGCAGAGGAAAGAAAATTGATCATGTACTTTTTCCTGAGCTTTTGCTTCCGAGAAAACTCTTACTCTACATATCAAAACTCTTACTAAAGGAAAATAGTTCAATAATCGCTGGTATTGAGCACAAAACACATACATTAGCTGACAACGAATCTCACCCGAGTTTCAACGGTATTTTGACCGATCAACTATTATGTGTTTTATGTGTTCAGATTGATGATTATGTTCAGCAAATTGCAGTTGGACAGGATAAAACTATTCCAGCGCAAGCTGAAGAAGAAGAGTTATTTAAAGTTGGTGGAAAGTACTTAAGAGCTTTTGACAACAATAAATATCTTATTAATCACGGAGGGGTCTATTTTTCAGGCTTAATTTGTAATGATTTGTTGGATATAAATAATAGAGCAAATTGAAGAGGGAAAATTGATGCTTTAGTTGTTGTTGAGTGGAATAAAGATATAGAGACCTACGACGCCTTAGTCGCCTCTGGTGCTAATAATTTACACGCATTCATATTGCAAGTGAATAATCGACTATACGGCGGCATTAGATTAAGAGGGCCATATAAAGAGGCTTATGAACGAGACAAGGTCAGAGTGAGAGGTGGAGAATTGGATTATTTTGTTGTGGCAACACTCGATGTGGAAAAACTGAGAGAATTTCAATGGTTTCATCGCTCTCCAGAAAAGCCATTTAAGCCAGTTCCAACAGGATTTAAAATGAGCGATGCTCGAAATAAATATTAATTTGAATTTAAGAGTGTTGTAGCAATACGATTATTCTAATATGCTCAATCATGAAAATTACGAAATTAAATTGGGAATTAATTTTTAATTTGATAAATAATTCGAGAGAAAGAATTATTTACATCAGCCCATCGATGCACGAGGACCTGGCAGGGGCGATTCAAACGCGCTTTGAAAAAGGTGGTGTAGAGATTAAAGTTTGTATTGACAATCAGGAAAAAGTATATAGAACTGGATATGGTAGTATTGATGTCGTCGGAATACTTCGGAAATGTAACGCAGAATTGCGCCAACTGAGCAATTTGAAACTAACAATATTATGCATCGACAAACAATGTTGGTCTTTGCATATAGAGAGTAGAATTATATCTGCCGATTCAGAGGGTCCTAATGCTCTTGAATTACCGTCGGACAATATTAAAATTGTTATGCAAACATTTTTTCCAACATCGGAAAAGAATACAGAAACCAATAAGGGTCAAAATGAATTGACATCGTCCGAAGCACCAGCAAATATAAGCATGGGGGAAAATTTGACTAACAAAGTTGTTAAAGGCGATATTGACGGCTTAGATGTGGAGCCCGTTTCAATTTCTGAAGAGTTTGACGTTTCAAAGCATGAAGAAGTTCATACGGAGTTAAAGAAAAACCCACCTGTTGAGCCGGATTTGCAAAGAGAAATAAATGTTTACAACACATTGTTTCAGTTTGCAGAATTAAGTTTTGAAGGAGGAAACGTTACTAGTAAAAAGATTTCGATTCCGGCAAATTCACTTCCCTTTAGAGATGTGCAGCTAAAGAAACGGATGAAAACGCAGTATAATTTATTCACCAAAGCACAAACAGATAAATGGTCAGATTTATCTAAGCTTAAGTCAGATATGGAGATAATACGAGCATCATTTCTAAAGCCTTGTTCTCTTCGGAAGGATAAAAATATTCTTTTGAAATCCAACAAGGATTCCTTCATGAATGAGATTTCTAATTTTGAGAAATCAATTGAATCAAAGAAAAAATCAATACTAGATAGTTTGCAAGAATCACTGAACTCTTCACGGGATATGTTAAAGACCGAATGGAAGACCTTTTTTACGGTGAATCCCCCAGATTCAGTTGTTGATTTAAGAGAGGATTTGAAAGAAATTCAAATTGATCATGAGATAAGCAAACTTCTCATGAGGATCAAGCTTCCCTCGGCAGCCGAACTTGTCAAGAATTTTAAGGTAAATAAACACTTTTACGAACTTACATGGGAAGATCTAGCTGATGAATCTTTAGTTAATTGGTTTCATGAATCTGGACTGATTACCGAGAAGGGGGGATCTCAAATCGCTATTGTGAATAAGGCGTTTGACTCAAAAAGTAAGGGTTGATTGTAGACTTGAGCAAAATTTATTTGGATTATGTTCCAAATTGTTTTTAATGCTTGTCCGTAATATTACAACTTAAAAGCTGATCAGGCAATTGCGGCCTTACTAAAAGGCTGACCAGACATATTTCTACGATTGGCTTAATAGCTGAATTCATCCAAATAAATTGCAAATACTTATCGGAAACCAGAAGATAAAATCCATTTAATACTCTGTTTATTCGCATAGTTAAAACACATTTAATTATGTATTTATTTGTTGTAAAAGCAATAGTTGAACGCCGTTGAACGCCGTATTACTAAGCTCAAAGTCTTTCTTGTTGTATAAAATATATAGCAATGATTATTATTTAAACGCCGTAAAACGATGTTCTGCGTCTTTTTAATCACGTGTCCGACATTATAAATGGGAAAAATATTAAGAAATGGCTTTTGTTTTTTTTGAGTATTTTATTTACCAGAAGCAATAATAAATTCAAATGATTTTTTTGAGATTATCAGCACTGAACGAATTCCGGATCATTTCATCCTTATACCCATTTGCTAGGTTAACATATCTCCTAAAATCTTTTTCGGATTTATGTCCGGAAACTGCTTTAACTACTCGTTCCGGAACGCCAAGAATTAGACTGTTAGTGATGTATGATTTTCGTGCCACATGGGTGGTTAGACCTTCATAAAATGCCAATTGACCTATCTCAATAAGAGACTCAATAAATTGCGCATCTACTTTTGCCACCACGATTTCCCCAAAACCATGGATCTTATCTTTTGTACAAATGGTAATAAAACACGGGGCATTATTTCCATAATTCCACCATTGTGTTCGTGCTGCAGGAATGCGGTATTTATTTTGATATTTTTCCATTTTAGGGTTGTTCGTTGTTTGGTTTGAGGTTGTTTGTAGAGACGCGATTTATCGCGTCTCTACATTGCAAATCGCATCTCTATGTTAAAAGTGTTGTTAAATGTATCCTTACTTTATTTAGTGGAAGAAATATCGCCAGTTTTGAATGTATTCTTTTTAGAATATTTCTACTATCTTCCCAACAGAAAAATACACTATTATGAAAACATCTATCCTCGCTCTCCTCATTGTTGTTTTTTCGGCTCTTGCAATGGGCAGCGCAAATGCACAGTTGTCTGGCGCTTATACCATTGGCGGCCCAAATCCTGATTTTGTAGATTTAAATACGGCAGTAACAGAGCTTCTATCTGATGGAGGGTCTGGATTTGTAACGTTTAATATACGTCCGGGGGTGTACACCGGTCAGTATAATTTAACGAATATTCCGGGAAGTTTAATGGCACTTGTTATCCAAGGTGCATCTGGCAATGCTGAGGATGTATTGCTCCAGTTTGATGCAAGTTCTGAGTTAGATAACTATATTTTTAAAATTGATGGAGTGTCCTTTGTTTTCATTGAAAAGTTATCTTTTCATGCTCAAGATGAGGTGTATGCGCGATCCATTCTGTTCCGTAATAATGCTGATGGATTAATAGTGGAAAACTGTCACTTTGAGGGGAGCCAGAGCGATGAGATTTCTGGAGATGGACAACGCTCACATATACACTGCGATCAAGCTGATTTGCAGAATCAACAGAATCCAATTAATACAAATATTTCCTTTAATGAATTTCACTATGGCTCTGCGGCTATCGACCTTAAGTATGATGGCTTTGATGCGCAATCTTATGGCGTTGTAATTGAAGGAAATCGTTGCATTAATCAGTTATATGTTGGCATTGATGCACAGAATAGTTCAGGTGAAATAATTGATAATTTTATTGCTACCCAAAACGGCTTCTTTTTTACCGGAATTCGTTGTTTTCGATTTGATTATGGTTCAGTAGTGTCCGGCAATCAGGTACAAGCTTATTCGTCAAATAGCTGCACCGGATTGGAATACAGCAATGCTCAGGAGGATGACATCAATCGAATTTATAATAATATGATTTATATAAATGGAACAGGTGACTTAAAAGGCATACATATATTTAATTTATGGGGTACAAATATTGATTTTAATTCTGTGGTTATTGATGGAGGACTTCCTGAACAGAGCTTTGCTTTTCTGCAT
>JBDNHP010000052.1:0-4130 GCA_041688765.1 Flavobacteriales bacterium | reverse complement strand
CGAGCGATACACCAGTCATCATAAGCATATTCCAAACTTTTCGAAACGGATTCGGCTTCATCTTCCATCGAAATAAACCCTTGTTCCGAAAAATGGGTTTTGCCTAATTCATCTCTTTTGGCAGCTTCCATCATTCCTTCTAAGGCAAGCTTGGTGTCAAAAGCACGCAATCCCGTTACCCAAGCGTCTAATATTACCGGAGCACTGTGATAGCCAATCATACAATGCGTTTCATTCGCTGCCAGCTCCCACATTGGCAATTCCCCGCCTTGCTGATATTGCAATAAAAATGTTTTTACAAAATCTTGATTTCGTTCGCGTTGTACAAGGCTGAATAGGGGATGTGCTGATCTAAAAGTATCCCAAAGTGAAAACACAGTGTAAACGGGATGACCGGGAGAATCATGTACAGCCATATCCGTTCCTCTATATCGGCCGTCAGTATCCGAAAATAAATTAGGGGCTACAAAAGAATGATAAAGACTGGTATAAAATATACTGCGTTCTTCTTCCGTACCGCCATCAATCTCAATCTTTGACAATTCCATTTGCCATTCTTCTGATGCTGCTTTGCGATAAGTTTCAAAATCATTGGATTTCGCTTCAGCTTGGAGATTTTTTTTGGCTCCATTTATATCAACAGCCGAAATACCAACCTTAACAATCAACTCTTTTATATTCCCAAAATTGAGACTGAAAATTGCTTTTTTACTAGTATCAGGACTGAGAATTTTACCTGCATCCACTTGGAACATTTCTGCAATAGGTTCGCTGAATTGTGCAACAAAATACAAATGCTGTTCCTGAGCCCATTCTTTTGAAACACGATGGCCCTGAATTTCGGTATCGCTTACTTTGCTGAATGACCAATTTATAAGTCTATCGCGGTGTTCCAAGTCTATGCTTAGATATTGATCACCCTCCTCCCTAAATTGGTATTTGTGAATTCCTGTCCTTAGAGTTGCAGTCAATTCAACTTGTACTTTAGGATTATTGAGTTCAACACAATAATATCCAGGCGATGCTTTTTCTGTGGATTTATTGAATGAGGCACAATATCCTTCGGTGCTACCTTCTTCTTTTTGATTAAAAAGTTCAAATTTGTTACCGGTTGGCATAATCAAAATATCCCCATAGTCAGAAATGCCGGTTCCTTGCAAATGGGTATGGCTAAATCCATAAATAATGCTGTCGGTATAATGGTAACCTCCGCAGCCATCCCAGCCGCTTAATCGGGTATCAGGACTTAATTGAACCATTCCGAAAGGAAGCGTGGCCCCCGGAAAAGTATGACCGTGGCCACCCGTTCCTACAAACGGATTTACATATTCTACAGGTGTTTTGGAACTTTTGGATGAATCGCAAGCTGCCAAAAAGAGGCATGCTAGGAGAGTGAATACTATTTGACGCATGGCCCGAAATTACGAATTAGCATTTAGCGCACGCAAACTCCGCATTTGGCGCGGTCGTGAATACCAAAATGCAAGACTTGGGGTTTTTCAGGTTTGATCTTTTCCTGGTAGATCTGTGCTTGGAGTGGATTGAGGATGCTTTCGATTTCTAAATCACGCATTTCTCGCAAATCTTTTATTTCCTGATTCATTACCAAAAGTTGGGTGCTGAGCAGGCTTTCATCATCGGAGGTTCTTTGAATTTCTAGCTTTTCATTTTCAAGCTCTGTAATCTCCAAGGCATATCGATGGAAGATTTCTGTAGATGCAGCCTTCTGCTCTTCGTTTAAATTTAATACGGTAATGATGTTTTGTAAAGCCCTGTTATCTTTGTCGCTCAGCGTTGTTTGAGCAATGGCTGAACCACGAAATACCAACAGCATTCCTAGGAGAATAATCGGCAAGAAAATTGATCGTTTATTCATATTGACTGCAAATTGCAAAAACCATGCGAGTAATTTTCATTTTTAGCTTTCTTTTTCTTTTAGTGCCTAAGTCTTCGCAATCTCAAAGAAACCTTGCGACAATGAACGAGGCATGGAATAAATTCATGTCAGCCCCCGGTATAAGTAACGCTCAATCAGGTATTTCTATTGTTTCTTCCAAAACCGGAATAGCGGTTTTTGATAAGAACTCCAAGCAAAACCTTATGCCTGCATCATCTCTAAAAACCCTTACTGGACTGCTCGCATTGGAGAATTTTGATACTCGTCATACATTTCAAACCCATTTGGGATACTCGGGTACAATCAATGCTGATAGGGTGCTGGAGGGCAATATTGTTGTTGAATGTCAAGGCGATCCCGCATTCATGTCGTCGAGAACAGATCATTATAAAGGCTTGTTAGATGGCTGGGCTCAGAGTATAAAATCCATGAACATTTCAGGCATTCAGGGGGCTCTCATTATTGATGAATCCTATTTTGAAGGATTTTCAATTGCTTCAGGAGTATTGTTTGATGATCCTGGCAATTATTACGCAGGTGGTTCATCGGCCTGCAGTTTTATCGATAATACCCAAGTTTTGAAATTGCGTTCTTACGGAATCGGAACTAAGGTTGAATGCTTGAGTCAACATCCGGAGCTTTACATCAATTATAATGTTCAAGCAATTGCATCACAATCTAATAAAGATGAGGCCTTTGTAATTGGTGTTCCAGGCTCTTATGATCGCTTTATTATCGGCAGTATTCCGGCAAATCGAGATAGTTTTGAAATCGAAGCATCATTACCAGAACCAAGTCATGCGCTTGCATCGGAATTTCAACGAGCATTTGTAAAAGCAGGAATTAATGTTGACATGATGACTTTTGTATTTAACAAGAATCCTGCAACAAAGCCCACTTATACCGTCATTCAATCTAAAACATCCATTCCCTTGTTGGCAATTGTGCAGCAAATGGAAAAAGAGAGTATTAATCTTTATGCGGATGTATTGCTACGACATTGCGCCAAGAAAAATAGCATAAGTACTGATCTTACAAGTGCTGCCGGATTGCTGGAAAAGAGGACGAAAGACAAATATGCTTCACTTTATGATGGTGCCGGATTGAGCAGGAAAAATCTGATTAGTCCACTGAGTATGTGCAATGCCATTTTGAGTTTTGATTCTCAAATTCAATCTCAGATTCAGGATTGTTTGAAATCTGATATTAATGAAACCCGCAAAGTATATTACAAAACCGGATACATGGAAGGGATTCGAGCCAGATCAGGATTTTTGTTTAGGAACGGAGAGAAGTATGTGTTTTCATTTATGGTGAATAATTATAATGGCAATTCCCTGGAATTGAGAAAGGTCATGGATGAATTGATAGATGGGATAAGCGCGGGATTATAGGAGGGAGATTGGATATGTTTTTGGGGTATTAATAAAGCATTTTTAAGTTTATTCATTAAGAGTGACATGATTAACGGCTTAGTTCCTTTTGCCCATCTGGTAGTGGAATTTCGATTGAAATAGCTACGAAAAGATCATTAATCAAATTCATTTTCAGAAGCGATAGAAGAGAAGGTAATAATGGCTTATGGGGTTTTGAGAGTTCTGTTGATAGTTAATAGAATGTTTCGCTTAATGGAAGAAAAGGATTTCACCTTTATTTATGATCTGCTCATTAAAAATGTCAGCTCCCTACTCATCTTATTTCTATTATTCATTCAAAATCATCTGGAAATGTTAATTCCTTTGCACAAATAATAGATGCCGATTTCACTGGAAACCCCTTGCTATTAAAGGCGAAGGGAAGTAAACCGTTAATCATGGCAGACCGAGTCAAATATCCATTTGCCATTAATGCTCAGCCCCCAAACCATGCGGAATAATAGGCTTAGTTCTGTTCCAACGAAAATAATGGCCGATTTTACTGGAAATGCTTGCCATTAAAGGCGAAGGGAAGTAAACCGTTAATCATGGCACACATAACCAAAGTTCCAGATATCCAATTTCACTGAATATCTGCTATATTTGCCCCACTCAAAGGTGTGTAACCGGATTCATCCGGAACACTTAATAGGGAATCCGGTGCGAATCCGGGACTGTTCCCGCAGCTGTAAGTCAATCTAGGTTTGTGCATTCATAGCCACTGTTTTTAACGGGAAGGCGCACAATTTGACGAGTAAGAAGACCTGCCTTGAGTAGTAAAAAGCAAAAGAGTTCGGGTAAAACTCAAAGCTGATTTG
>JBDNHP010000051.1:0-6755 GCA_041688765.1 Flavobacteriales bacterium | reverse complement strand
TTGTGCACTACGGAAACAAAACCATCATCCATTTCAAGTGATCCTTTCAAAATATATTTGTCATCTCTTTTGCCCATACATCCTCTTATTTTGTTCTTCATGAACCATACAGGTTCATATCGTTTCAATCCAAGTTGACCTTGCATTTCACAAGCAGACATTCCTTTTTTACTGAAGGTGATTAGAAACATCGTTTTAAGCCAGATGCTAAATTAAGATTGGAATCTTGCATCACGGATCCGCTGCGAATACCGGTCCTGAATCTGCATTTTTTGCATTGCCATTTACGCTTTGGTGAAAGCCAATAATGTTGATCGCTACCGCAGTTTTTGCAAAGAATACCTTCTTTTTGGCGTTGAAACCATCAAAATTCAAAGCCTTTGATTCATTTGGAATCAGTTTAGTGCATTGCTCGAATGTCATAATGCTAGTATTTTCAAGCAAAGTACAGTGGCAGAACGTAACCTATTTGCGCTTGGCACAATTACGGACAAGCATTTAATTTTAAGCTAGACTTTTAACGAAAAAGTGTAAACTATTTTCTTCAAATCAATATCATAAATACAGGTCTCATATTTTCAATTTGTAAAACATCACGATTAAACTAAATTTCCGTCTCAGCGAGAAGCAGAGCGAAGAAGATTAAAGATTTTTCGAAACCATAATTTTAAGATTAATTCCCGATCTGCGCTCTGTTTATCGTTCTGACCTCCCTTCCTTTTTTTCATCTAAAATAAAAAAGGCTGCGATTCAATCACAGCCCGTTTTGCAGGTATATAGATTCTCCTTAGGAGATGGAGATCTCTCTGTGTTTTTCAACAACAGCACTCTCTTTTTTAGGAAGACTGACATTTAAAATTCTATTTTCATAAGCAGCCTCAATTTTTGAATTATCAATCGTCTCAGGAAGAATGAATGAGCGACTGAATGATGAAAAACTGAACTCTTTGCGAGTATAATTCTCTGCTTCTTCTTTTTGTTCATTCTGCTTAGAAGTGCTGACAATTAATCGATTTTCTTTCAGTTCAATCTTGAAGTCTTCTTTCTTTAATCCTGGAGCGGCAAATTCGAGATTAAATCCTTCTTTCTGTTCCTTGATATTTACTGATGGAACGCTGCAATTTATTTTACCCATTCTTTCAGGATTGGCAAAAAAATCGCGGGTATTGAAATCATCAAAGAAGTTGTTGAACAAGCCCGGACGGTGATAATGTTTTACTATTGACATGAATTGTGTTTTTAATGTTATTGATGATTGCCCGACTTCAATCAATATACCAAAGCACAAAAACAAGATTTCGCGGTCAAATTGAACATTTTATCATGTCAAAACGACCGTTTTCATCGAGTTGTAATGTCAAAAGGGCAGTTCAAGGCTGATAAAGGGAGAATATTTCAGCCAGATAAGTAAAAAGTGGTGCAATTATAAGTACCGGTAGTAAGTTGATTATGCGTATTTTAACTGTGTTGAGAATCACTAATCCCAATCCTATCAATAAAATCCCACCGCAAGCAATCATTTCTGTTTGCATAGCTTCAGAAAGTACACCACTTAATGATTGCGCGGCCAAGGTCAAACTTGCCTGATATATAAACAGTGGAATAACAGAAAATAATATTCCCTTTCCGAATGCAGAAGCCAGCGCCGTGCTTGAAAAAAGATCCATCAGCGACTTTGTAATCAACAAATCTTTTTTGCCGCTGATACCTTCTTCAAAACAGCCGAGAATAGTCAATGATCCAACACAAAAAATCATAAAGCCCGTTACTATTGCTTGTCCAAATTTTTGACCTTCTTCTTTATTTTCATTTTTGATAAATCTTTGGCTAAATCGTTCAAGCCTTTTCTCCAAATCCAACCCTTCCCCTAGCAATGCAGCACTGAGCAAGCTGAGCACCATAATCAAAGGATTACCGGTCTTGAGCGACATCTGAAGCCCTATGAATAAAGTAAATAACCCCAACACATGAAACACTGTTGTAATAACCTTTTCAGGCAATCTTGATTTGAGTAGCATACCCGCACTGCTGCCTATAACTACTGTTGCTACGTTAATTAGTGTTCCAATCATGCAGGCAAGTTTATGCAATTTCTGTTCGCAATCTTAGTCCTTTGTACCTTTGTACGCAATGAAGTTCGAAATTTTACATTCCGATACCGGCTCAAAAGCCCGAAATGGAAAACTATATACCGATCATGGCCTCATCGAAACACCCATTTTTATGCCTGTGGGTACGGTGGGCACTGTGAAAGGCGTGAGTCAACAAGATTTGGTAAATGATATCAAAGCTGAAATTATTCTCGGTAATACTTATCATTTATATCTGAGACCCGGTCTTGACATTATGCGGGAAGCAGGAGGATTGCATAAGTTTAATCACTGGGATAGGCCAATTCTCACCGATAGCGGGGGATATCAGGTTTATTCGCTCAGCGGCAACAGGAAATTAGAAGAAAAAGGATGCCATTTCCGATCTCATATTGACGGCTCCAAGCATTTTTTCACACCTGAAAGCGTGGTGGATATTCAAAGGGTTATTGGTGCTGATATTGTGATGGCCTTTGACGAATGTACCCCCTGGCCATGCGAATACTCATACGCAATTGATAGCATGGATCTTACCCATCGTTGGCTGGATCGATGTATTGAACGTATGAAGCAAACCGAGCCTCTTTATGGTCACGAGCAAAGTTTGTTTCCAATTGTTCAAGGAAGTACAATTCGCGATTTGAGAGTTAAATCGGCTGAGTATATTGCTTCTAAAGGAATGGATGGAAATGCAATCGGTGGACTTTCTGTTGGCGAACCTGCCGAAGAAATGTATGAAATGACCGAATTGGTTTGTAATATTTTACCCCTTGACAAGCCCCGTTATTTAATGGGTGTAGGAACTCCGGCAAATATTTTGGAAAGTATTGCGCTCGGTATCGATATGTTTGATTGTGTGCTGCCAACGAGGAATGCCAGAAACGGAATGCTATTTACCAGAAGAGGAATTGTGAATATACGCAATAAGAAATGGGAGAGAGAGTTTTCTCCTATAGATCCGGAAGGGGAAAGCTATGTTGATCAGTTTTATTCACTCGCTTATTTACGACACTTGTTCGTAGCTAATGAGATCCTTGGATTACAGATTGCAAGCGTACATAATTTGTCATTCTATTTGTGGTTGGTCAAAGAAGCCAGAGTTCAGATTTCTCAAAATAATTTTGCTACCTGGAAAGATGCTATTTTGCCTAAACTCATGACCAGGCTTTAATTGCGTGTATAAACTGGATTTATATATCATTAAAAAGTTTCTCGGAACTTTTGTATTCATGATCATGGCATTTTTGGTAATTGCTGTGGTTTTTGACTTAAGTGAGAAAATTGATGATTTTATAAAGCACGATGTATCTTTCCGCAGAATATTTACGCAGTATTATTTCAATTTTGTTCTGTATCTCGGAAATCTTTTAAGTCCAGTATTGGTTTTCCTTACCGTAATTCTTGTCACATCAAGCATGGCTCAAAAATCGGAGCTCATTGCAATTTTAAGCGGTGGAATAAGCTATTTCAGAATATTGAGGCCTTATTTTATTGCTGCTTCCATTCTTACTTTATTTACTTTAGGAATTGCACATTATCTTTTGCCTAATGCCAATAAAGAACGATTGGCATTTGAAGAAGGAATTGTAAGTAATAAATTTAATATATCAGAAGAGAATTTACACCGAGAAGTTGCACCCGGCGAAATTGCTTATTTTCAAAGCATCACTGCATCCAAAAGTGTAGGCTATAAGTTTTCATTGGAGTTTTGGGATAATGAAGGCAGACTTCGTTCCAAACTCATTGCCGCAAAGGCAAGATACTATCCTGAAGAATTAAAGTGGGAGCTGACGAATGTACAAATAAGAAAAATTGATCATTTGGGAAATGAGAGCATTCAGACAATTGAAAGAATGGATACCGTTATGAATTTTAAAATTACTGATTTTGGACAAAGAGTGGAAGCCGCGATGACTTTGGGAAATAGAGAACTGGATGCATTTATTAATGAACAGAAAGCCTCCGGATCTGATAAAGTTACTTATTTTTTGATTGAAAAATACAGCCGAACATCCAATGCATTCGCCATAATTGTACTCACTTTGATTGGCGTTTCAGTATCATCCCGCAAAACTAGGGGAGGAACGGGATTGCATATCGCGCTGGGGGTACTGATTGGTTTCGTGTATATTTTTGCAATGAAAATGGCTGCTGTTTCGGCAACAAATGCCGGAGTGAGTCCTATGTTAGCGGTATGGTTGCCCAATATTCTATTTTCAATTATTGCGGTATTTCTTTATTTCAGAGCTCCGAAATAATTGTACAATTGATTTTAATTGCAGTTAGATATTTAGCTTCGTATTTGCGCCTTTTAACAATGTATAACGATCAAAGCCAGGATTGGAACACGAAATATTTATTAAATTTTTCCCTTAAGTCAAGCTCATTCTCAAATAACCCGTAAACGGAACTTCCGCTGCCTGTCATGGATGCATAAAGGGCACCTGAAGTATAAAGTTCAGACTTTATTTCAGAAATGCTCGAATGTGTTGAAAAGATAGAATCTTCAAAATCATTTCGAATTTTATTCTTCCAATCTGTAATCTGCAATTTTCCGATTTCACGCAGATCAAATTCCGGCTTTTTGACCTTAATTTTGCTATAAGCCACTGAAGTAGGTACATGAATTCCCGGATTGATAATTACAAAATACAAGCCTTCCAAATCGACTATGATTTCTTTCATATTTTCTCCTCTGCCATGCACAAAAGCTGTTTTATCCTGAATGAAGAAAGGACAATCAGAACCGAGCATCACGGCATATTCCGTCAGCTTTTTATCACTCAGATTCAATGTGGCAATTTCATTTAGCATTTTGAGCATTTCGGCCCCATCAGAAGACCCACCACCAAGTCCTGCACCGCTTGGAATATTCTTCAAAAGTGCAGCATCAATAGATGGTAATTCGAAATCGTTTTTTAGAATGCGATATGCTTTGGAACAAAGATTTTCAACTCCATCATTCGGTAATTCTATGCCCACTGTTTGAAGGCTCAATTCTCCTTTTTTTTCAGTAGGAATAAGCTCAAGAACATCGCAAAGAGGGATAGGGTAAAAGATGCTTTCAATATTATGATAGCCGTCCTCCCGCTTGCTTACCACATTCAGTCCAATATTAATTTTTGCTTTAGGAAAGCGAATCATCTCAATTGATATAACCGTAGCTTTTGAGTCTTCGATCATTGTCTCTCCAATCCGGATCGACCTTCACATACATTTCTAAAAAAATCTTCTTATCAATAAAAACTTCCATGTCTTTGCGGGCTGCGGTTCCGATCCGTTTTAACATCGAGCCCAAATGTCCGATGAGGATAGCTTTTTGTGTTTCACGGGCTACCATAATTTCAGCTCGAATGCGCACAATATTTTCCTCTTCAACATAGCTTTCAATAATGACTTCAGAGCTGTATGGAACCTCTTTATGGCAGTATCTAAGAATTTTCTCACGGATGATTTCCGACATAAAAAAGCGCATAGGCTTATCGGTCAATTCATCCTTAGGGAAGAATGGCGGGGATTCAGGAAGCAATCGAAGAATTTGTTTGAGTAATTGATCATGACCAAATCCATGTAGAGCAGATGTTGGCAGAATAACCGCGTTGGGTAATATTTCTGCCCATTCCAGCACTCTTTCTTCCACTTCCTCTTGCGTAAACAAATCAATTTTATTGAGAGACAGAATCACTGGTGTTGTTCCTTGTTTGATCCGCTCGATGGTTTGAAGATGTTCTTTGTCGGGCGACATCATTTCTGTAACATACAGGATGATATCTGCATCAACCAGGGCAGTCCCAACAAACTGCATCATACTTTCCTGCAATTTGTATTTAGGATCGAGAATTCCGGGCGTATCGGAATAAACAATTTGAAAATCCTCGCCATTTACGATACCCATAATACGATGACGCGTAGTTTGAGCTTTGGAGGTGATAATGCTAAGTCGTTCACCAACAAGACGATTCATGAGGGTTGACTTGCCCACATTGGGTTTTCCTATGATGTTTACGAATCCGGCCTGATGTTTCAAAAGATTATTTTTTTGCAAAGATGCGAAGAAGTTGTATCTTTGCAGTCCTAAAAATGAATTATAAGGCAAAAAGGTGAATGCACCTGATTGGAAATCAATCAAAAGCCTTTTAAAGATAACAGTGCGGGGTGGAGCAGTTGGTAGCTCGTCGGGCTCATAACCCGAAGGTCGTCAGTTCGAGTCTGGCCCCCGCTACCTAAGGACAGAGTGAGAATGAAAGGGAGAATGAGTGAGAAGGAGAATGAGAGAGTGAGATTTGTCTAAGTATTTAGAATGAGGACCGTACGGTGTCCTTTTTTTATTTTTACTATTATCTCCTTGGGCTCTTACTCTTCGGCAAGCGGAAGGGCTCTAGTTCGAGTATAGCCCGGAAGTACAGAGCGAGAACTTGAGCCTGTTCAGCCGGAAGTAAAAACCAACACCACTATTGAGCATCAACGCAAGGAAAAGAAGAAGGATCCCAATAGTTTGCGTTATCAGTTGCCGGAACACCTTCGCCGAGAAGAGATTGTAATTGAGCCTTAAGACTGCACTTCAGGCAATGAGCATGATGCAAGGGCTCTACCGTCTTGAACACCTTATGCGCTTGTTTCAAATAAGTGCAGAGGGCAAAAAAGAATTACGTCAGCGAATAGCAG
>JBDNHP010000432.1:0-9615 GCA_041688765.1 Flavobacteriales bacterium | reverse complement strand
TATTACCGAATACGAAAACCTCGCATCAACTGCTGATATTTCAGGCCCGGAATTCTATGCTCTAGCCGCTTTTGACACTTGTTTAACTGGTATTCCACCCAGTCCCAACACGAGCCCTACTGCTGCCCTTTGCTATTCAACTATTTTTCTAACTGCAAGTTGGTTTCAGTGTCAGGAGCATGTTACGCTTTCCTGGACCCCATCTTCAGGATGGCCGGGAGGAGTTTCCTATTTTGAGCTTTTCGTGAAAGAAAATGGCGCTGCCGCAACCATGTTAGGCACAGTAACATCGAGCAATCTGCAATTTGTGCATAATGGTGTGGTTCCCGGCTCTTCTTATGTATATCATGTAAAAGCATTTGCCAATGGTGTGGCTTATGATGCCATTTCAAATGAATTTGAAGTGAATGTCATTTCAACTGTTGCTCCAAGTTACCTCTATCTTTCTACTGCTTCAATAGAAACAGAAGATGAAGTTACTTTGCGGCTATTCATGGAGAGCGTTCCGGGCAACATTGAGTTTGAACTGCAACGCCAAGACAGAATTGACGCAGATTGGGAGCCCATTTACGCCCAAACCGCAGCGAATGTCAATTTTCTGGCTTTTGAGGATGGTTTCAACATAGATACCGACTGGCAATCTTATCAATACAGAATTTTAGCTAGGGACTTTTGCGGTGATTCTATTAGTGTGAGTAATATAGCCAAAACGATATTCCTAGCTGGGGTTGCCAATACACAATCTTTTGTAAATACCTTAACTTGGAGTCCCTATATAATATGGGATGGAAATGTTGCAGAATACAATATATACCGAAGTGTTGAAGGTATTGAAACCATGAATTTAGTGGGCACTGTGAATCCGTCTAACTTGTACTTTGAAGATGATGTAAACGATATGCTTCTCAGCCCAGGTGAGTTTTGCTATGTGGTTGAAGCAGTGGAGAATCCAAACTTTTTGGGAATTTCGGAAACCAGTAAGTCCAATGAACTTTGCATTCTTCAGGATCCCAAAATATGGATACCGAATACCATCATCGTAAATGGTGTAAATAATGTATTCAAACCAGTTATTAGCTTTGCTGATTTCAGCAATTATCAAATGATTGTTTACAATCGCTGGGGCGATCAAGTTTATGCAACAAACAGTATTGACGAAGGCTGGGACGGGATGGTTGGAGGTTCTGATGTTCCGGAGGGAGTATTTTTCTATTATATGAGCATTGTAGATGGTTACGGATCATTTCATGAGAAAAGAGGTCCAATCTACGTTTTGATCGGAGGCAAAGAGTAATTCAGTTTCAAATTTTCTGCATAAGCTAAGAATTAACTATCTTTGCACGAATTTATTCAGGAAACACCTATAAATTCAAACGTTCCATGTCTTCTGATAATTCAAAACTGGCCTATGAAGGTCTTACGTATGACGACGTACTTTTGATTCCAGCATACTCAGAAGTGCTTCCACGTGAAGTTACGCTCAAGAGCAAATTCACAAAAAACATCGAGCTCAACACTCCTATCATTTCTGCTGCAATGGACACGGTTACCGAAAGTGCCATGGCCATCGCAATTGCGCGTCAGGGTGGCATTGGAGTGATTCATAAAAACATGAGCATTGATGAGCAAGCGGCAGAAGTGCGCAAAGTAAAACGATCTGAGAGTGGTATGATTCAAGATCCTATTACGCTCAATCAAGATGCTGTTGTAGGAGATGCCCTTAAAATTATGGCCGAAAATAAAATCGGTGGGATCCCGGTAATTGATGAGGCTGGCATTTTGGTTGGTATTGTAACCAACAGGGATCTTCGTTTCGAAAAAGTCTTCAGCAAGCCTATAATAGAGATAATGACCACTAAAAATCTGATCACTACCAATGATGGAAAGGATCTTTCAGGGGCAGAATCTACGCTGCAGCAATTTAAAATTGAGAAACTTCCAGTAATTGATGCTACCGGAAAACTAATCGGACTGGTTACCTATAAAGACATTATCAAGTTAAAGCAATATCCTGCTTCTTGTAAGGATCAATTCGGACGATTGCGCGTTGCTGCGGCCACCGGTGTAACTTCCGATTTGATAGAAAGAACAGAGGCATTAGTGAAAGCCGGTGTTGATGCCATTGTAATTGATACCGCGCACGGACATTCTGTAGGTGTTATCAAAGCATTACAATCGGTAAAAGCACGGTTCCCAAATCTGGATGTAGTGGTTGGTAATATTGCAACTGCCGAGGCTGCCGAGTTTTTGGTAAAACATGGTGCTGATGCTGTAAAAGTGGGTATTGGTCCGGGTTCCATTTGCACCACCCGTGTTATTGCTGGTGTAGGAGTTCCTCAGCTCAGTGCAGTAATGGAAGTGGCCAAAGCACTTGAAGGTACTGGTGTGCCTTTGATTGCAGATGGGGGCTTGCGTTACAGCGGAGACATTGTAAAGGCCATTGCCGGTGGAGCGGATACTGTGATGATAGGCTCTATGTTGGCGGGCACGGAAGAATCTCCAGGCGAAACAATTATATACGAGGGAAGGAGATTTAAAACATATCGGGGAATGGGTTCTTTGGAGGCAATGCAAAAAGGCTCCAAAGACAGATACTTTCAGGATGTTGAAGACGATATTCGCAAACTTGTTCCCGAAGGAATTTCGGGAAGAGTGCCCTATAACGGCACCACACAGGAAGTTATTTATCAACTTATTGGTGGCCTCAGAGCAGGGATGGGATACTGCGGTGCAGCGAACATTCCGGCCTTGCACAAAGCCCGTTTTGTGAGAATTACTTCAGCAGGAGTTAGGGAAAGTCACCCTCACGATGTAACAATTACCCGTGAAGCACCCAATTATAGTATCCGATAATTCGGATTACATTGTAAATTTGCAGCCTTCTAAAATTTATTTATCTGGAAATGAAAGCATTACTCCAATCAATCGCATGTCTTATCCTGTTGATGAGCATTCAAATCGTTTATGCCCAAAAAGAAATCATCCTAACTGTTGAAAAAGAGCAGGTTACACAAGAGGACTTTGAAAGCATCTTCCGCAAGAACAATCGCGATAGTGTAATAAGTTCAGAGTCATTGGATGAATACATGGAGTTATTCATCAATTTCAAACTCAAAGTTAGAGCGGCCAAAGACCTTGGAATGGACACCGTTAGCAGTTTCGTTAGAGAATTGGATGGTTATCGCCGACAATTATCGCGTCCATATCTTACGGACTCAGATCTTCTAGACAATCTCATCAAGGAAGCCTATGAGCGCAAGAAAACAGAAGTTAGGGCGAGCCATATTCTGATCAAGTTAGAACCCACTGCTAGTCCTGAAGATACTATTCGTGCTTGGGATCGCATCATGAAACTCCGCAAACAAATTGTTGGAGGAGCTGATTTTACCACCGTTGCTAAATCAAAAAGCGGCTCGGAAGATCCCTCTGCTCAAGATAACGGTGGTGATTTAGGGTATTTTACTGTTTTTCAAATGGTTTATCCTTTTGAAGAAGCGGCTTACAACTTACTTGTAGGAGATGTATCGATGCCCGTGCGCACTCGTTACGGTTACCACTTAGTTAAAGTAACCGACAAAAGAGCAGCTCGCGGCGAAGTTTTGGTTGCTCACATCATGGTTCGTGCAGCCGATGCCCAAAATCAAGAAGAAATGATTGAGGCTGAAAAAAAGGCAAGAGAAATCTATGGCCAATTGCAGGGGGGTGCTGACTTCTCTGAACTAGCTCTTAAATACTCAGACGATAAAACAACGAGCAGAAAAGGCGGAGAATTGCCATGGTTTGGAACCGGTAAAATGGTTTCTGAATTTGAAGGGGTAGCTTATACCACTGCTAAAGGTCAAATTAGTGAACCTTTCAAAACTCAATACGGATGGCATATTGTTAAGAAACTAGAAGACAAGTCCATTCCTCCTTTTGAAGATCAACAGTCAGAATTAAAGAGCAAAGTTTCCAGAGATACTCGGGCTGATGTAACCCGCAAAAGCTTCATAAACAAAATGAAAGCGGAATACAAATTCGTAGAGTTCAAAGAAACACTGAATAAAGTAATCAAAGCGGCGGATACCACTATCTACGAAGGTTATTTAACCGTTAATGAAAAACTGCTAAAAGAAAAGTTGATCTCCATTGATGGAGAGGCTTATTTGGTTCCAGCTTTTATTGAATATGTAGGACTTCGCAAGCAAAATCGCAAATTACTTCCGGCGGAAATAGTTAAACAGCGTTATGACGAATGGGTTGACGAGCGCATTCTTGATTATGAAGATTCACGCTTGGAGGAAAAGCATAATGCTTTCAGATTATTGATGAATGAGTACAGAGACGGTATTCTGCTTTTTGAACTAACGGATCAGAAAGTCTGGTCAAAAGCTGTAAAAGATAGTGTGGGGCTGGAGGATTTTTATGCGTCTCACAAAGAACAGTTCATGTGGCCAGAGCGAGCTAAAGTCCGCATTTTCCAATGTGCTGATGCGAAAGTTGCGAAAAAGGTCCGTAAGCTGGCTAAAAAGAAAAAAGGTTCTGATGCCATAAAAGCTGTATTCAATAAAGAAAGCAATCTAATTGTGAGCGTCGAAGAAGGAGTTTATACTCGTGAAGACAAAGAAATTCTCAGTAAAATGGTATGGACAAAAGGAGTTGCTGAGCCGGTAACTATGGACAATCAAACTTTTGTAATCGACTTTTTAGAAGTAATGCCTCCTCAACCAAAGGCTTTAGACGAAGCTAGAGGGCTTATTACCGCTGAGTATCAGAATTATCTCGAGAAGCAATGGATTGCAGAACTGAGAGCTAAATACAGTTACACCGTTAATAAGAATGTTCTTCATTCCATCAAGTGAGATTCGTTTTTGTAGCAATATCAATCTTGTTTATTTCTTCTTGTGCAAAACAGGGAGAGCCTCAGGTACAACTAGCTGCACGAGCCTTTGACAAAAAACTTTCACTGGAAGAGTTGATGCGTGCCATTCCTAATGATGCTTCTGAAGAAGATAGCATCAGATTGGCTGAAACATTTATAAATAATTGGATGCGAGAGCAGGTGGTGCTCACTTATGCAGAACGGAACCTGACCGAAGAACAAAAAATCTTTGAAAAACAAATTGAAGATTATCGAAAGTCTCTGCTCATTTATGCTTACGAAAATCAACTGATCAATCAAAAACTTGACACTCTCATTTCGGATGAGGAAATTGAGTCATATTATAATGCGAACGCGGATAACTTTCAATTGAGAGATTATATTGTTAGGGTAAAATTCGCAGTAGTAGATGCCGGAATTCCGAAAATGAAAAAGTTCAGAAAGGCATTTCTTGCCGATGAACCTTCTTCATTGTCAGAGCTCGATGAATTATGTCAGGAGTACAAAGCTGCTTGTTTTTCGGAGGACAGCATTTGGTTGTACTTTAATGATTTGCTAAAAGACATACCAATGGAGGTATATGATACCGAGAGTTTTCTTAAAAAAAATAAAAATATAGAGTTCGAAGGAGAGAACAGGGTATATTTCCTGACTATTAAAGACTATAAACTCAAAGATAACGTTTCACCTCTGAGTTTTGAACGAGATAACATTAAGTCCATCATTCTGAACATCAGAAAAGTGGAGCTATTGACTAAAATGCGTAATGATATATTTAATGATGCTATTCAGAAAAAGGATGTGGAAATCATGGTTCTTTAGTTCCGCGGCCTTGCTTTGCTTCACCATTGTTTCGTATGCTCAACCTTCGGAACAAATGGAAGTGCTAGATCAGATTGTTGCAATATTAGGCAATGAGCCTATTCTATTGTCTGATTTAGAAACACAACGCATTGAAAATGCCAGAGCTGGTTACGCTGTTCCTGATGACAATTGCGCCCTATTGGAAGAAATGCTCCTTCAGAAGCTATATTTAAATCAAGCAAAATTAGACAGTTTAGAAGTGAAGGATGAGTCTATTAAGGCTGAGATTGATCGGAGAATGAATTTTTATATCGATCAAATTGGTAGTATTGATGCGTTTGAAGAATTTTATGGTAAGCCTATAAGTGAATTTAAAGAAGAGTTTTACGAGCCGGTAAAAGAGCAACAGCTCATTGAGCAGATGCGTTCGAAAATCTTCTCAGAGGCCAACGTAACACCCAAAGATGTAGAAACCTTTTATAAGAGTATTCCAAAAGACAGTTTGCCTTTAATTGAGTCAGAGGTGCAATTTTCTCAGATTATTATTATGCCTAAAACGAGGCGCGAAGAAAAGAAAGCCACAATGGCAATGTTAGATTCAATCCGAACGGATATTATTAATGGTAAAACTACCATGTCTGTTCAAGCAGCAAGACATTCAGAAGACCCAGGCAGCAAATATAAAGGTGGATGTTATGATTTAATCCGAAGAGGTTCTTTTGTTCAAGAATATGAAGCCGCAGTATTTACAACAAATGAGGGAATGTTCACTCCGGTTTTCGAATCAAAATTCGGTTTTCATTTTGTTTATGTCGAAGAAAAGCGTGGAGAATACTACAAAAGCTGCCATATACTGAAAAAGCCAAGAATTACCAGTCAGGATCTAGAAAAAGCTAGAACTACCCTCGATTCGGTGCTCACGGCCATAAGCATAGACTCACTCACTTTCGAAAATGCCGCTATCAAATTCAGTAAGGATGAAAATTCAGCTAAACAAGGCGGAAAGGTTATAGATGGCGCAAGTTTCTCTACTAAGCATAAAGTGAGTGCTTTAGAACCTTCCATCTTTTTTGTGCTTGATGAATTAGAACCTGGTGAGATTTCAGAACCTCTGGAATATGAAACTACGGAAGGCACTAAGGCTTGGAGAGTAGTTCGACTTGACTCCAGAACCAATGCCCACAAAGCGAATTTAAAAGACGACTATCAGTTATTGCAAAGTATAACGGAAAACAATGAAAGACAGAAACTTATGTCGGTTTGGGTGGGCAACAATCTCAAACAAACCTATATGAGAATAGACGCCAATTTTTCCGAATGTGATTTTGGCTTCAACTGGCTTCAGGATTAATTGTGTAATTTCGATACCTAACCCAATACTTCAATGAGTTCTCTCAATTTCAATTCAGATAAGGAAGCCCTTGATCATCTCAAGAATAAATATGCCGAACTCCATCGCGAGATCGGCAAAGTAATTGTGGGCCAAGAAGATGTAATCCGAATGACCTTAATTAGCATTTTCAGCAATGGTCACTGTCTTTTGGTAGGTGTTCCGGGGTTGGCCAAAACCTTGCTCGTTAACTCTATTGCTGAGGCTTTAGGGCTTTCGTTTAACAGAATTCAGTTTACACCCGACTTAATGCCATCGGACATCATTGGATCTGAAATACTTGATGAACAAAGACAATTCAAGTTTATCAAAGGCCCGCTTTTTTCCAATATCATTCTTGCCGACGAAATCAACCGTACCCCACCTAAAACGCAAAGCGCTCTACTTGAAGCAATGCAAGAGCGCACAGTAACAGCTGCTGGAAAGCGATTTGACCTTCCAAAACCATTTTTTGTGCTGGCAACTCAAAACCCGATTGAGCAAGAAGGTACATATCCTCTGCCGGAAGCTCAGCTCGATCGTTTTATGTTCAATGTTTGGGTAGATTACCCAAGCTATGAAGAGGAACTAAACATCGTTAAACGCACCACCGGTGAGGAAGGCAATCATATCAAAGAAGTTGTTTCAGGAGAAGAAATTCTATTTTTTCAGCAATTAATTCGACGTATTCCTGTGCCAGATAACGTATATGAATATGCTGTGAAATTGGCTTCCAAAACCCGTCCTGGCACTTCAATGGCTACAGATCAGGTTAATAGTTTCTTGTCATGGGGAGCAGGACCAAGAGCTTCGCAATATCTAGTAATTGGAGCTAAATGTCATGCTGCTCTAAGAGGAAAGTACAGTCCTGATATCGAAGATGTACGTGCTGTTGCTTTGCCAATTCTTCGCCATAGAATAGTAAGAAACTACAAAGCGGAAGCAGAGGGTTATACTATTGAGCGAATTGTAGAGGCTTTACTTTGATTATTCCGAATACCAAACTTCTTTAATATTCCTGCGCTTTTTTCTTCATCGAGGAAAACGGCGTAGGATATAATCATGGCTAATCCAAAATCCCAAAGCCCCATAACTATTATTATAAAGAGGTGAAAACCTAGTCCTGTCAGAAGCCACCACGTTCTAAACCGCTTAAATAAAACGACTATAGGAAATAGCGATTGGTAGAACAATCCGGCATAGTTCAAAATTAACATCAGCCAATAAAATTGACTTAGCCAGTTGCCTATTCCTGCGGGAGAAAAATGTTCCATTTGCAGGGTATAATAAACAGAACTTCCCTCCATCCAAGTATTTCCTTGCCATTTGAGCCATGCAGCAACCCCATAAACCAACATTACCTGCATCATACATGCCGTAATTGCTATATTATTTAAAACATTTCTAATGGGATGCGAGCCCCTGCTATCGGCAAAAATCAGATAAAACGACATCAGCCAGCATAATATATAACCCCCATTATATGAAAGATATCCGGCATTATAAAGCATAGCCCCAGTGATATAAACCAGTATTCTCGGAATTACTCCCAAGCACCTGAAAATGGCTAAAAAACAGGCTATTCCGTGAATTATTAACACCCATTTACTCAGCGGACCATTATAAACCAAAAAATAGTAAATATTCTGAAATACCCCTGGGGGCGCCACAATAGGCATGTTAAAAGAACTGCGACCCCAAATCAATTCATGAACCGGTACATTCCACAACAAATACAACAATAACCAAGAATAAAGCAATATGCTGAACAGACGCAAAGAAGACGGTCGATGCGTTTGCAAATAAATTCCTTGTATTTTCTCTTGTAATTTATTCATGGGGCAGCCTGAGTTGCGCCGCGCGCAGGAAAATCGTAGTTTTTATATATGGTCTCAGCTTTAGTTCCAAAAGCTGCGGGAAATATCATTCTTGCCCTTATCTGCAAACTATCCCATGGGCTGGAATCTATTTTATTTTGATGTGCAATAGCCATAAAATAGGCCATACGATAATAGCCATTCGCTTCGCAGCGATCAAAACGCATCACACCATTTTCTTCATAAAGATTATCATGCAGTAAAAAGCCCATGTAATGCCCCACTTTAATAGACATTTCTTGAATTTTTGGATGGGATTGATTTGGTAGTTCACCTGTGTAATTCCAAGATCCCCAGCTATTTTTGCGCATAACCCTGTAATCAACTTTACAATCCCAATGAGCAACATCAGGTGCAAACAATGACCATCCCTGATAAAAAGCAGGTTCCATGTATTTCTCGGTAATCGGTCTGCTGATTTGACTTAAATAACTCGTGCTAGACACATAAAGCAGCGTAATTACAAAATGAATAACTAATGCCAAAACGCCAATAACTGCCAGCAATTGAGGCAATTGTCTCAGAAAAAATGGACCTCCAAATATGTCTTTTAGCGCTTTCAGAATAGCTGGGTTTTAAAGCCGAATTATAAGAACAATTCCTTGCAATATCTTACTTTTGTTCAAAAGCAAAAATATAATGATCAAAGCTAATGATCCTTCTTTAAGATCCTGGGTTGAGGTTCCTGAAGGAAGTGATTTTCC